>JAQWAJ010000085.1 GCA_028707745.1 Bacteroidales bacterium
AGCGTTTCGACCGGACACAGGAGGGCAAACGCATTCATTTTGCATCGTCAATGACCATGCTTGGACGATCAGATGGCGACAATTACTCAAACGGCTACGGTTATTTGGATCTGGTGGATTTTATCCTGAAAGGTTGCACCCAGGTTGAGAATAATCTCAGGGAACTATACAGGCGAGTGGCATTTAACATCTGTATTGGCAATACCGATGATCATTTCCGGAACCATGGCTTTCTGCTGACCGTCAAAGGCTGGACACTTTCGCCTGCTTATGATATGAATCCTTCATTGAACGATTATCAAAGTCTTCTTATATCAGCCACATCAAATGAATCTGACTTACGCACATTGCTGGAATCATCTGACGAATATATGCTGGACAAGGAACTCTGTACGCAAATTATTCACGAAGTGGTTGAAGCCGTCAAAGACTGGAAGAGAATATCCCTTCAGCTAAAAATTCCAAAATCGGAAACAGATCGGTTCAGTACGCGATTTGAAAAACATCTGAAAATATAAGGCCAAAATCAACCAGATTCCCCACTCACAGCCGTTTTGATCATCTTTCCTCACCCGACCTTTTGCCCGATAAAGAAAGTATAGCCGTAATATTCCTTGTATTTTTCATAATAGGCGATCTCTTCTGTCAGGTGATCAATCAGCCATTTCGCCTGGTCACTGTTGTTGTTCTGCGTTAAAAATTGCCCCGAAAATTCGGTGATCGGCTTATAATAGCTATCCAACCAGCAGGATTCCGGTAAATTGTAGGAAGCAACAGGAACATATCCTGCCTGTTCCAACTGGCTGATTTTAACCGATACGGTATCTATCTCCGGATAGCCGGCATCAATCCAGTATTTTTCGATGGCTTCAGGGCGATTGCCCCGGAACCAGGTTGCTTCGGAAACCACCAGGAATCCGCCCGGTTTGAGGTACTTCTTCCATTCCCGGATCCCTTTTTCAAAACCGATATTGTAAATGGCGCCTTCTGACCAGATCAGATCAAATTCATTTTCTGAAAAAGGAAGGTTGTCCATCGAGGCAACGAGACCGGTTATCCGGTTTTCAAGCCCAAGTCGTTTCACCCGGTCATTCAGGCCCCCGATCATGCCAGGGAACACATCGACCGCAATAATATCACCAGTGATGTTCTCTGCCAGGGTTTGCGTTTGCCTTCCCGTGCCGCAACCGATATCTGCAATTTTTGCATCTGCCGGTAACCCCTTGATGAAACTCAGCGCTTTAATAGTTTCTGCCGGGCTACCTGGCCCCTGTTGCTCCAATAGACTGAAAAAACCACATATCAGGTTCAAATCTAAAATTTCATTATCGCTCATCGCTCAATGATTAAATATATTGACACAAAGATCGGTACAGTCGCCGGATAAAATTCCCAAGTTGTCCCAAGATGATCTGAAATTATCTTTCCAGATCATCCATCCGCCTGATCAGGGTATCTTTCATCTGGTCGATATACTGGGTGCGGCTCCTCTTCCGCTCACGGATTTCGAGAAAAGCACGGTAAAAATCCCCGACCCTGACATTGAACAGTGTTTCAAAGCAGATGGCCAGATCCTTCAGTTCTACGGCCCCATGATTGATACTGCCGCTGGAGTAGATTCCATAGACCAGTTCAACCAGTGAAACTTTTGAATCGGTCCATTGCAGCTGTTTCTCAGAGAGCAGCGCAATCATATTGTTGCAAACTTCATTGCTCACCCTTTTCAGTTCCGATGCCAGGTGTACCTTTATTAAATCGTTGGCGATAATATTCGCCACCTCGTAGTCAAAACTCGTTGAAAAACTGGGGTCCTTTTCAAAAGAGAGCGGGTCTTTATCCTGTGCCCAGTCATACTCTTTCCTGATAAAGTACTTACCATCGAGCGACGTATCGCCCGAACGGTAATACCGATAAAAATCAAGGGTATGGGTAAAATTTTGCCCGAGTCGCTTCATTTCATTGCTCAGATAGAGGCTCTCAGAAGCCTGATCAGATAGCGGCCGGTGTTCTTCAAGCTCATATAAACGGACATAAAACAGGAGCTGCCCGTATATCCGGGGTTTCAGCTCTTTAAAAAACCGGATTTCCTCCTCAGCGGATTGAAACTCATAACTGCAGGTAAAGGCTTTCAGCCGCCGTAATGATTGATCCAAACAGTTGATAATCTGCTTGATTCGTGATAATGTGTCGGGAATGGAAGATTCTGTTGTCTGTATCTCGATATTAATTTCGTGCCAGAGGTTTGTGACAAACTCCTTCATAATGATATTTTTCATCACCAATGAATATGGATAGAATGTAAAAAAAAGGATAAAAGGAATCAGCCCGGAAGATTATCCGGGAAAGCAATTGACAGGCAGTAAGTTACTGGCTGTCAATCAGGCACGGTCCAATAAAACGCTGTATGTTCTGTTCTGCATAAATCTTAATACGCTACGGCAAAGGTAAAAACATTTATTATGCAATGAATGATCCTGATTCCAATAATTCAAAGCATTTTTAATTTGAGCGGATTTTAGAATCTATTCATATATTAGCCAAATGGTAACACGATTGAATATTTTGAAGCAAGCTCACCACTGGAGATTAAAATACGTTCCACATAACAAACTGATTATTATTCTCAGCCTGATTACAGGATTGGTTGGTGGTTTGGCTGCAGTCATACTTAAAAACACCGTCTTTTATACCCATGAATTGCTTACAAAAGGTTTTGATGCGAATAAATTCAACCTGCTATATCTCGCGTATCCTTTTATCGGAATGCTGCTCACGGTACTCTATGTAAAGCTGTTTGTCCGCGACAATATTGGTCATGGAATTACCCGAGTATTATATTCTATCTCTAAGAATAACAGCATCATACGACTTCACAACACTTATTCTTCCATGATTGGCAGTACCTTAACTGTTGGTTTTGGCGGATCGGTGGGACTTGAAGCACCGATAGTCCTGACTGGTGCCGCAATAGGATCCAATCTGGCCAGAGTTTTAAGATTAGATTATCGAACCGTAACCCTCATGATAGCTTGTGGTTCTGCTGCTGCTATCGGAGGAATTTTCAAAGCTCCTATTGCTGGAGTGATTTTTTCGCTCGAGGTTCTAATGATTGATCTTACCATGTCGTCGCTCATACCACTCCTTATTTCGGCAGTAACTGGTGCAACACTGGCGTCTGTTTTAATGGGGAAGAATGTGCTCTTTGCGTTTACTGTTTCTAATCCATTTGAGCTCGGCAACATTCCTTTCTATATGTTGCTCGGTATTATCTGCGGTTTCATATCTCTGTATTTTACCAGGGCCAATTTCTACATTGAAGGTAAATTTCAAAAAATTCATAACACGACATGGAGATTGGTTATCGGGGGAACTATAGTCAGTATTTTGATTTTTCTCTTCCCTTCCCTTTTTGGTGAAGGTTATCGTGAATTAACCGCTATCCTGAACGGAAATGGAGATTCCTTATTTCAAAACAGCCTTTTTTATTCAGTCAGCAATAATTACATTCTTTTTCTGGTATTTTTACTTTTGGTTCTGTTTTTCAAGGTAATTGCCATGACGGCCACCAATGCCGGAGGTGGTGTTGGTGGTATTTTTGCACCTTCATTATTCATGGGAGGAGTGACCGGATTCTTTGTTGCCAGGCTGGTGAATTTTTTTGACCCATTCAGATTACCAGAAAAGAATTTTGCTTTAGCTGGGATGGCAGGAATTATGGCCGGAGTGATGCATGCACCACTCACTGCAATATTTTTAATTGCAGAAATTACTGGTGGATATACTTTTTTTATTCCTCTGATCATCACTGCCACTGTTTCGTACCTTACGATAATGCAATTTGAACCTCATTCCATTTATACTAAACGGCTAGCACTGCAGGGTGAATTGATCACACATCATAAGGACAAGGCTGTTTTAACCAGACTTTCCATCACCAATTTGATAGAAAAAAACTTTAAGACGATCAGCCCGGAATCGAGCCTGGGAGACCTTGTTAAATTGGTTAAAGAGTCGAAACGCAACATATTTCCTGTTATGAGAGCAGATCGAACTTTTCTTGGAGTGGTATCCATCAACGACATCAGAAATATCCTTTTCAATCCCGATGTGTATGAAACAACTTTTGTCCACCAGTTGATGTTTATGCCCGATACGTGTGTTGAAATCGATGATACTATGGAGGATGTCGCCCAAAAATTTCAAACATCGTCCGACTACAACCTTCCTGTCCTGGAAAAAGGAAAGTATATCGGATTTGTTTCAAAAGCTAATGTATTTTCAGAATATCGTAAGATAGTCAAAGAGTTTTCGCAGGATTAAGCTACTATTTCCGTTATAGATTAGGTTTTTTTCATCTTATCCACTTCAACGGTTTCTCTGTAAGTGATAGTTGAGAATCGAGTGATCTTTCCTATCTTAAACGAATAAACAATTTTATTGTGTCAATAGATCCGAAACAACATCTGGATAAACGATTTGGAACTGCTCCTGTTTTCCTGACAGCTATATCGACAATTCTCGGGGCCATTTTATTTCTGAGATTTGGTTACGCTGTAGGTACACTTGGATTTATTGGTGTAGTTCTGATCATTATTGTGGGCCACCTGGTAACCATCCCAACAGCTTTGGCTATCTCCGAGCTGGCAACCAATAAAAGGGTTGAAGGAGGAGGCGAATATTTCATCATCAGCCGCTCATTCGGATTAAATATTGGTGGAACAATCGGTATCGCTCTCTTTCTCAGTCAGGCTATTAGTGTAGCCTTTTATGTCATTGCATTTACAGAGGCATTTGAGTATCTCTTTAATTGGGCGGCAACAGACCTCGGTTGGATGCTACCCCGACAAGTAGTCAGTGTTCCGGTAATGGCGCTTTTATCATTAATGATATTGAAAAAAGGGGCCAATTTGGGCGTCAAAACATTATATGTTGTAGCTACAATCTTAGCAATAAGCCTGATTATGTTTTTTCTAGGTAAACCCACAGAAAACGCAATCCAGGATTTTTCCATAGGGAATCTACAGATCAGGAATACGAAAGACTTTTTTGTTGTATTCGCAATCATTTTCCCGGCCTTTACCGGAATGACTGCAGGTGTAGGCCTTTCCGGCGATTTAAAGAACCCGGCAAGGTCAATTCCAATAGGTACCATATCAGCAACCATCATTGGTATGGTTATATACTTTTTTGTGATTTGGAAACTAGCTTCATCTGCTTCTCCTCAGGAAATGATTGACCATCAATTGATCATGGGAAAGATTGCACTGGGTGGCGCTTTCATCATTCCAATCGGGCTGGCTGCTTCAACCATTTCATCAGCGATTGGATCAATAATGGTTGCACCCCGGACACTTCAGGCTTTAGCTGGCGATCAAACATTGCCATCCAAAAAAGTCAATGATTGGCTCTGTTCCGGGAGAGGAATCGATAATGAGCCCTATAATGCATCATTAGTCACTTGTGTTATAGCCCTGGTTTTTGTGGCCCTTGGGAATGTTAACGCAGTGGCTCAGATTATATCCATGTTCTTTATGGTTACTTATGGATCCCTTTGCCTGATCTCATTTTTGAATCATTTTGGATCACCACCTTCCTACCGGCCCTCTTTCAAATCCAGATGGCTATTCTCTTTGGTCGGTTTTGTCGCTGCTGTTTATGTCATGTTCAAGATCAGTACTATTTTCGCCCTGCTGGCAATTCTCGTCATGTTTATTGTTTATTTGTACATTGACAATTACCATCGTGACAGACAGGGTGTGTCCAGTATTTTCATGAATGCTTTTTATCAATTGAACCGCAACCTGCAGGTTTATCTTCAGCAAAGACACAAAAAAAACACCCAGCAGGAATGGAGACCAAGCGCCTTATGTATTTCGACAGATTCCTTTAAACGTGATGCTGCTTTCCAGACACTAAACTGGATCAGCTATAAGTATGGTTTCGGTACTTATATTCATAAGATTCCCGGGTATTTTTCAAATGAAACTAACGAAAAAGCCCATCATTCTCTGGAACAGCTGAGAGAACGGTTTGATGCCGACTTGAATCATGTTTTTGTTGACACCCTGATTTCCCCTTCTTATACATCTGCGATCGCGCAATCGATTCAGATACCCGGAATCTCAGGCATGGAAAACAACTTGGTGTTGTTGGAATTTGCAAAGTATGAACCTGATGGGCTTGACGACATCATCGACAATTTCGGATTGATAGATGCGGGAGGTTTCGATATTGGAATTATTGCCAGTTCAACTCAATCTGTATATTTCAAAGGAGGAATACATATTTGGATCAGAAGTACTGACTATGACAATGCCAACCTGATGATCTTACTAAGTTATATTATTCTGGCACACCCGGATTGGAAGAAATCGAATATCAAGATCTTCCAGGTATATAGAGAAGATCAATACGAATCTTTCCGGAAAACTCAGGAGCAGCTTTTACAAAGCGGGCGATTACCTATTACTGAACATAATATCCAATGGATCCTTGAAGATTCAGGCGTTTCTTTCAGAAGTCTGGTTAATGAACACTCAAGAAATGCAGGCCTTACCATGATCGGTTTTCAGATCGAGCAAGTCAAACACGAGGGAGAGGATGTTTTCAAAGGGTACGATGGAATCGGCCAGATTCTCTTTATCCATTCAAACAAAAACCTCGAGATCAATTAATGAGCTTATTGGTTGTTTTGCCAGAGAAGATAAAACTGACGAATTAGCAACGGGTTATTATAATGGCTTTTAGCAAATTCGAATTTGGTTATCCCTTTGGATTATTGTATCTTGGAAAATATCAATTTCCGATTATGACAGAAAACATTATCAATAAGCCAGTTACAGAACTGATACCTATTTTACGGGAAGCTGATCCTGCAATTTGGAAAATTTTATCAGAATCTGAGTCAACCGTGGCAGCAAGGAATGAGATTTTCAATTACCTGACTGATCTGGAACGGCATTATTTCAACACATACTCTGAACTGGACCTGAAATACAAGCATATCTGCGAAAAGAACAATGCAAAAGAGTGCATCCGGGTTCTAAAAAACATAATACGTACAGAGAATGAAAAACTCACAGGATTCTCGGCCCTGAAAATTTTAAAGAAGGTTGCCCAAGGCAGCTTGGAGGACACCTCTGCTTTGAAGCCCGGATTTATCATGGAGGTCATCTTTT
>JAQWAJ010000086.1 GCA_028707745.1 Bacteroidales bacterium
ATCATTCGCTGGTGGAAGCCAAAGGTGTTTTCTGGTACCAGAATCCCGATCAAAGCGGATGGGATCCCGGACCAACGGCCGATGTGACACGCCCGGTGCCGGAGTTGCAGATGGATAAACTGCTGGCTTATGCCCGTGAGAAACGTGTCGGGATGAGGCTCTGGGTTCACTGGAAAGCGCTGAACCTGAAGATGGATGAAGCCTTCGATCAATATCAGCGTTGGGGCATCGACGGACTGATGGTTGATTTCATGGACCGGAACGACCAGGAGATGGTGCAGTTTTATCATACCTGTCTTCAAAAAGCGGCCGAACATCATCTCCATATTCAGTTTCACGGAGCCTATATACCCACGGGCATGCGCCGGGCTTATCCCAACCTCTTTACCACTGAGGCCGTGCTGAATACCGAATGGTTCAAGTTTTACTGCACCCCTGAGCACAACGTTACGGCTCCATTTACCCGGATGCTGGCCGGGCCAATGGATTATCACCTGGGAGGCTTTCATTCCGTCAGACAGGGGGAACGCTGCCAGACTGGACAGGTATTCGGAACCCGTTGTCACAATATGGCCATGTATGTGGTGTATGAAGGTTACCTCCAGCTTTTATGCGATTATCCGGAAGCCTATGAAGGGCAGACCGGTTTTGAATTCCTGAAACAGGTCCCGACCACCTGGGACGATATGAAGGTGATCAACGGTCAGGTGGGGGATTATATCACAGTGGCCCGGAGAAGCGGTAACGACTGGTATGTAGGCAGTATGACCGACTGGACCGGACGTGAATTAACGATCTCGCTGGACTTTCTTTCGGATGGCGTGTATCAGGCTGAGTTGTATGAAGACACTGATGACGGAGCTGAAAATCCGAATAATATTCAGAAGAAGGTCATTGAAGTGACTAACAAAGATATCATTCATGCCACCCTGGCATCCGGGGGTGGGCAAGTGATCATGATCAGGAAAATTTGATTTTGAGATGGAATGGGCTATCCGAAGAAATGGTTTTCCACCATCCGGCATATCGCATGATAAACCGGAAGATGTAGCTCCTGAACTTCGGCGGTAAGCTGTCCGGGTACACGGATTAAAACATCACAGAAAGGCTTCATTTCACCTCCGGTTTTGCCGGTCAGGCCAATGGTTATCATTCCTTTGGCTTTAGCGGAAATCAGGGCGTCAATTACGTTCCGGGAATTTCCCGAAGTGCTGATGCCGATGAGAACATCGCCTGAATTACCGTAAACGGTAACCTGTTGCGCAAATATCAGGTCAGAATCGATATCGTTTCCGATTGCGGTGATCAATGCCGACTGGGCCGTCAGGGATATGGCCGGCAGTCCTTGTTGTAGTTTGTTTGCGATATAAAGACCTCTATCGTCACCGATTGCAAAGAGTCTGTCTTTAAGTCCATCACCGATAGGCCGTTTTTGTTCGAAGCTTTTCATCAGTTCTCCCACGATGTGATCTGAATCCGAACAACTGCCGCCATTACCGCAAACCAACAGTTTTCCTCCTGTGGAATAACTTTTGGTGATTACTCTGACGGCTTCATGAATCGCATCTTTGATTCCGGCAAGTTGGGGATGGCTTTCGCAAAGCTGAGATAATACCTCTTCGTTGTTCATGGCCAATTTTTAATTTTTGTTTCCGTAAACGGCAACGCCGAGGGCCGCATAATCACCCACGGATTCTCCGAGTTCGGCCGGTTTGATCGTACAAACCCTTGCAGCCGGTTCCAGCGCTTCCCACTGAATGATTTTTTCCATGACCGGCTTAAAAAGATTTTCATTCCGGGCATAGATACTTCCGATGACAATACATTCAGGATTCAGAATATCGATCAGGATCGACAGTCCGTAACCAAGATATCCGGCCGAAATTCCGATAATCTCATTGGCTACCGGATCCCCTGCCTGAGCTGCCGTTGCCACCATTCTCGCATCGATTCTGTCGATCATATCCAGTGATGGGCAGAATTCCACCGGGTCGTTGTTTTTGAGTTTTTCGATCACTACAGATTTAGACAGTTGGGCAATGCCCCCTCCGCTGCAAAATCCTTCGAATGAGCCGGCTTTTCCAAACCCAACCGGACCGGTTTGGGCCAGTCGGATGTGGCCCGCTTCGCCGCCCAGGTCGTTGGTGCCGCTGTACAGTTTTCCGTTCAGGATCAGTCCGGCCCCCATGCCGGTTCCGAAAGTCAGGAAAATCATGTTTGAGGTTCCCCTGCCGGCTCCCATCAGCCATTCGGCGAGGGCGCATGCATTGGCATCGTTTTGAATGAATGTGGGAATCCCGAATTCTTCCACAAACAGCTTCACGATCGGTATTTTGTCCCATCCCGGGAGATTCGGCGGCGAGAGAATCATTCCGGTAACACTGTCCAGCGGACCGCCACAACTGATCCCGATAGAGGCCACCGACTCAATGGCCACCTCATGAGAAGCCAGCAAAACTTTTAACTCCTGCTGCATCTGCGCGATCATCTGGTAAGGATCGGGGAAATCCCTGGTTACCAGGCCCTTTTTACACAAATTGGTGGTGTGCCCTGATTCGTCTGTCTGGCCAAGGATGACTGCACACTTGGTTCCGCCGATGTCGATGCCGACTATATTCATTGTTTCTTATTCTTAAAGTACTTTTTCAGCAAAAAGCTGTGTTGCAGTGCCTCCAGATCTTCGTTTAGCTTCTGTGTGCTGATCTCCAGGTTTTTGAGCGTGGATTTCAGATCGGAAGCGGCCGACTGATCATGCAGAATTACGCCGGCCGGACTGTTGCTGCTGTTGAGATCTCCGGTTGCTTTCTTCAGATTGGTGGTCAGCTCTGAAGCAGAGGTGGCGATGCGTTTCATCTCCAGTACAGCCTCTTTAATCGTGTTGAAAACTACTGTATCTGTAACAATATCGTTGGTCAGGGAACCTTTCTGATTCAGTTTCGACGAAAAATCAGCAATCGATGCAGTCAGCTTTTCTGCATTGCGCGAGGCTTTGTTTAACCCGGTAACGGTTTGATCGATGTTGTAATACAACGAATCATTGGTTAGCAATTTACCCAGCGTACCCTCTCCGTTGGCTATCTTTTTACTGATGAGTTTGAAGTCATCGGTGATCGCCAGGATATTTTTGTTGTTGGCCTGGAGGGTATTCATCATATCCTCGGTGGAAGTCGTCTTTTCGATCATCAACGTGTCGCCCTCTGCAATGAACGGTGCCGTGTCACTGCCACCGTATATCACGATGATCTTGTTGCCGATTAACCCGTCGGTGCTGATTTTCGCCTTTGAATCGTTACGGATGTAGGGCTGAGCAGCATAATCGATCATCATACTGACCTTGACCTGCGATTTGCCGCAAAATTCCAGCACCTTAACCGTTCCGATCTTCAGCCCGGAGTACCAGATATTATTTCCCTGCTGCAATCCGTTAACATCATCGAAAATGGTGGTTACCATGAATTTTTTCACAAAGCTGTTGTGCAGGTTTCCGATGGTCAGTATGCCGGTAACCAGAATCACCAGGCCGAAAATCAGAAAAAGACCTACTATAATTGCCTTCTTCTTTATGGTTGATGCCATTGTCTATTTTATAAAATTGTAATCAAAAAACCTCTTTATCCGAATATCATCGGTATCGAAAACTTCCCCGAAATTACCCAATCGCGTGAAATGTCCATCCTGAAGCATGGCAATCCGGTCACCCGTTTCTTTTGCGCAGGTCAAATCATGGGTGATGATGATGGAACTGGTGTTGAACCTGGTTTTCACCTCATTGATCAACTCGATGATTTCCGTGCAGGTTATCGGGTCCAGTCCGGCGGTCGGTTCATCGTAAAGCATGATCTCCGGATGAAGGATCAGGGTACGTGCGATGCCGATCCTCTTGACCTGTCCGCCAGACAGATCGGCCGGCATGGCGTTGATCTTGTCTTTTAGCCCGACTGCATCCAACACCTCATATACTGCATGATCCACCTCTTTTGCAGATAGTGTTTTAAAATTCCTGACCATGGAGAACTCCAGGTTTTCGCGGATGGTCATGCTGTCGTACAGAGCACTGCTTTGAAAGATAAAACCCAACCTCAGACGCAACGACTGAAGCTCTTTATCATTCAGCAGATCAACATGTTGCCCGAGAACATTGACTGTTCCTGCATCCGGCTTCAACAGACCTGCAATTATTTTGATCAGAACAGATTTGCCGCTTCCTGACCGGCCCAGCACCACGAAATTCTCCCCTTTGAACAAATCGAGGTCAATTCCTTGGAGTACAGGTAGGCCACCGAAGGATTTATGAAGCCCACGGATTGTAATAACGGTCTCTTTTAGGGCTGACTGTTGATCTTCTTTTTTCATCTCTCTTAACTTAAAATGCCGCTATCCAATGAGTGATCTGAACGATAAGCAGTTCTTCGGCGAATATCAGGAACATCGAAAACACGACGGCCCTGTTGGCGGCTCTTCCTACGCCCTGTGTGCCGTTGGTTGCATTGAAACCGCGGTAACAGGCTACGATACCAATGGTGAAACCATACAGAATCGACTTGAACACGGCAGCCGAAACATCCAGAAAGCTTACCTGGGCAAAAGCACTTTCAAAAAAAGTGACGAAGCTGGTTAGTTCATTCTGATGGACATTCATGAAAGAGCCCAGCATCCCGACAAAGGTGCAATAGAGCATCAGCAGCGGGATCATAATGGTTGTGGCTGCTACACGGGTGACCACCAAAAATTTATATGGATTCACCGCCGATACGTCCATCGCATCGATTTGCTCGGTCACTTTCATGGAGGCCAGCTCGGCTCCGATATGCGACCCAACCTTTCCCGAGGAGATCAGTGCGGTGACCAGCGGTCCGAGTGCCCTTACAAAAGCAATCCCGATTAGCGAAGGCAGCCAGGATGCGGCACCGAACTCAACGAGTGGCGGTCTGGATTGTCTGGTAAAAACCACCCCGATAACAAACCCGGTAAGAGTGATTAACGGGATGGATCTTACCCCAACCTCATAGCTCTGCCGGATAAATTCGCGGAACTCAAAGGGTTTTGTAAATAATTCCCTGAAAAATCGTGATATAAACTTGTGAATATCATAGGTTTCCAGAAAAAACCGGTCGAGTTTATGGGTGAAAATGCCATCATCAGATCTGTGTTTTCTGATCAGCCAGTAAAACGAATCGATTATCCGGATGTATGTGCGTTTAATGTTCATGTTGTCCTCAAATACTCTTTTTCCCAGATGGCCACCACAACAGTTGCCAGGCAATTGCCGATTACATTTACGGCAGTTCGGGCCATGTCCATCAATTCATCGATCCCAAGAATGATATATATAGGCCATATCGGAAGGCCAAATGAGGCGGCTGTTCCCAAAAGGATTACCAGGGATGCCCGCGGTACCCCTGCTACCCCCTTGCTGGTCAGCATCAGGGTTAGCATGATGACCAGCTGCTGACCGATCGACAAAGGCGTTCCGGTAATCTGTGCGATAAAAATAGTGGCGAGTGAAAGATAGAGTGTCGTTCCATCAAGATTGAAACTGTACCCGGTTGGCATGACGAATGCCACGATCTTCCTCGGAACGCCGAACTCTTCCATTTTCTCCATCGCTATGGGCAAAGCTGATTCGGAACTGGTCGTGGCAAATGCCAGGGTAGCCGGTTCAGAGACTGCCTTAAAGAATTTTTTTACCGGGATCCTGAGAATTAGCATGACCGGTATAAACACCAGCAGCACCAATGAAATCAACGCAACATAAAGCGTAGCCAGCAGCTTGAACAGATTAACCAGAATGTCGAGCCCCATGTGCCCGACACTATAGGAGATGGCTGCAAAAACGGCGAAAGGTGCGAAGAACATGACGATCTGAGTGAATTTAAACATCACTTCCGACAAGGCTTCGGTGAACCTGACCATCGGTAATCTGTACTTTTCTTTGACCATGGCTACGGCAATTCCGAATAAAATGCTGAAAATCACGATTTGCAGAACCTGACCATCGAAAATTGATTTGGCAATATTTTCAGGAAAAACATTCAGAATCATATCCGAAGCCGATTGATGCACTACCTCAGGTGCATCGGCCTGATTCACCACTGTGGGTACGGTGACTCCTACGCCGGCCTTGGTCAGATTGATGGCAAAAAGACCGATGAACAGCGCCATAATGGATACGACTTCAAAATAGAGTAAAGCTTTCCAACTCATCCGGCCAACCTGTTTCAGGTTGGAATGTCCGGCAATTCCGTAAACCAGTGTAGCAAAGAGCAATGGGGCTATGATGGTTTTGATCAGACGCAGGAAGATCTTGCTTACCACATTCATTTTAATGGCAATCTCGGGGAGGTCGTGCCCGAACTCGGCCCCGACGATCATACTGATGAGAATAAAAGTGGTCAGAGATCTCTTGTAAATTGCGTAAAGAAGAATCTGTGCGATGACAATCCACCGTCCGATCAGAAGCAGTGACGATGACAGATCCACCAGATGATAGGCATCGAGCAGATTCAATACGGCAACCACAAACAGGCTGGAAAACAGAGATATAATCAAAGCTTTGGGCGCTTTACGTTTCTGACTGTCTCCGTTATGATCTGCCATATTTGTAAGGTGTTCCTTTGAAAATGAATCGATGCTGTTTTTGGTTGTACAAACTTAATGATAACTTTTGTTTTACACGGCTTCTACCTACTTTTGACCGGACCAAAAACTAAATACATGTCACAGTTTATTGCAGAATTCATTGGAACAGCCATATTGGTGCTTCTGGGCGATGGAGTAGTCGGAGGAGTAACCCTCAGAGGTACGAAGTCAGAAAACTCGGGCTGGATTGTCGTTGCCGTTGGGTGGGGACTGGCTGTTACCCTCGGGATATATGGAGTCGGGCAGATCAGCGGTGCACATCTGAATCCTGCTGTAACACTGGCATTTGCAGCTCAGGGAGCTTTCCCGTGGGCAAAAGTTCCGATGTATATTCTGGCACAGATGCTCGGAGGGATCATGGGCGGGATGATTGTCTGGCTTCATTATCTTCCTCATTGGAAAGGAACGGAAAGTCAGGCCGCTAAACTGGGTGTTTTCTGCACCGCCCCAGCCATCCGGTCAAAGTGGTCAAATTTGATTTGCGAAGTCATCGGAACATTTGTGCTGGTAACCGGACTGCTGTTTATCGGAGCCA
>JAQWAJ010000087.1 GCA_028707745.1 Bacteroidales bacterium
TTTCGACCCGGCTTTGCCGTTCACTTTCAGCCTCACCCATCCAACCATGTTCTGCCCCATATCGACCAGGGTATCAGCGTTGGGAGCCTTAAAAACATTGACCGGGGTAAGCTCCACCAGATCCCTGACAGGCGGTCCGACCTGCGCAACCAGGATATCCTTGTTGTAATCCTTTACTGCTACTGGTTTCCAGGATTTATCGCTGAATGAAGGGGTGCTCCAGCCCGGAATTTCAAGCCGCGCATCGTATGTTTCACCATGATAGATCTCCGACATCAGGATTGGGCCCAGGTTGAATTTCCATGTTTTATCCGTTACGATGCGTGTTTTCGATCCATCGGCATATTCCACTTCAAGTTGAGCCAGAACAGCAGATTGTTTCCCATAAAGATTTTTACCATTATTCCACGCGAGGTACCCGCTGTACCAGCCTTTTCCGAGAATAATACCGATGGCGTTTTCCCCTTTTTGCAAATCTCCTGTAACATCATAAGTCTGATACTGAAGGTGTTTGTGATAGCTGGTCCATCCCGGAGTCAAAACCCAGTCGTTGGGCTTTTTCCCGTTTACCTCGAGCTGATAAAGTCCGTGTGCCGTAATATATAAACGGGCAGATTTTACCTCCTTTTTCAGTTTGAAAGTTTTGCGGATCAGCGGGCTGACGGCTTCTTTCAGGGTATCAGTGATCACAGATTCAATCCAGTAGGCTTTCCAGTTTGAGGCATTCAGTAAACCGGTTTCCCAGAAAGCGGTCGCCGACCAGTCGGTTATGTGGTTTTGATTGTCCCAGATTCTGACGGTCCAGTAATATTTTTGTCCGGGCTTTAATGCAGGGCCCTGATAAACGATCTGGTTACTTTCATCCGTCTGCACTTTTTTGCTGGTCCATAACAGAGGGTCTCCGTTTTTCAGTTTATCCGGATGTTGACCGACGCGAATTTCATAAGCAATCTGTTTGATATTCCGCACATTAGCCTTGATTTTCCAGCTGAAACGGGGCTGTAACACATCCACGCCCACCGGATTAACCTGATACTCGACACGGGTACCGGTAACTTCGATAAATGGTTTTGGACTTTGAGCAAACGAAAGCTGTCCGATCAGTAGAAATCCCGATAATATCAGTACGGAGAAGAAAACAGAAGGTTTTTTCATGGACGAACAAATTTGGTCAAAGTTACTTTTTTTTGTTTCCGATGGGCAGATGAGGCCAAACCAACGGGGGCGCATTCAGCCATTCGGCAATGCTGCCGGCCTGTGGCCCGTTTTCCCAGAGGGCTAACCGGATATCATGAATGCCCATGTCCATGAATTTGTGCGACCGGCCGTTGTTCAGATCATATCCCTGTTCGTGGCAGTAGGCAGCGCTGCGGAGGATCGACAGGCGGATCTCCTTGCCGTCGAAGTCGAAGCCGTGGAGGCCGTTGTGGGCGATGTTTAAGATGTTGGTGTAGGTTGTTGGTGGTAGGTTGTAGGTTGTTGGTCGTAAGGGTTGTAAGGGTTGTAAGGGTTCGAGGGTTAACCAGGTGCCATGGACGTGTTCCTGCGCATCGGCCGGGAATGGCTCAGCGCCACCCGGAATCTGGGCAATCAGTTTTGAATTTTCAGGGTTCACAGGGATGGCTAGCTTGAGTCGCTTTTGCTCCTCGTTCCATTGTACCCGGATTTTATATTCCGAAACGGGCCAACCGGGATAGCTGATACGCTGAACGACAATTTTGCTGTGGTGATAGGCGAGAACAGATTCAAAAACGGTTCTGACCGGGCCATTTTCAATAATATGTTCCGGTTGTTCGGGTTCGAATTTACCCTCAACCTCACGCCAGGCCCAGGTATTGGTGCCCCAGGAGTCGGCAGTGTCGGACAGAATCAGAAAGGAAATTTCGGGTCGTTGCATTGACGGATCACTATCCGTTTCAACAGAGGTCTTACCGGATGTGTATACAGATGAAGATTCAGGTATCTCTGCTGGTTCCAGATAAAAATGGTGGATTCCATACCCGATGTCTTTTGCCAGAAACGAGATTTTGCGCCGCCAGCGGTGGAACGGAAGCTGGGCTTCGGGTTGCTCTTCCTGGCAGGGGATCTCATTACCCTGACGGTCGAAAAGCTTCAGCGTCCATTCGCCGTCCCAGAATGGCCGATAGTCGCTCATGCATTCAAACTCGACCGGAAATGTGGTGAGGTTGTGATTGGAGTTAAATACCGTTACCGGGATATGAGCCCTGAGCGGCTCTGAAGACAGGTTGATGTGTATGATCGAGTCCATATTCACTCTGCGGATGTTTTCCATCGCCCGGCCATACAGGTCGAGCGCGTCATGCTCAGCTGGCTCGGTGCAGGAGCCTGGCAGGATATCGTGAAAATCGTTGAATAGGATGTCGGACCAGATCTCATCCGGGATTTTCGGTGTAGCGTCACGGGATCCCGGCATTAGCCGGGATGACAACACTTCGGCAAGCCGTTCAGCCTGCACCGCGGCTGCACTGGTTTCCACGGCCCGCCGTTTGACCCTTGCCAGTGAGGTGTAACAACCGGTGAAAACCCGCTGGAGGCTGCCTTCATAAACCGGTGAATGCGGAATCAAAGGCTTGATGGCCTTATAAAACCGGTCGGTGGTACTGTGCACGAACTCCACCCGGTGTTCATCTGCAGCGAACTCCCGGATGCGATCGAGATCGATGCGTGTGGCTCCGCCGCCATGATCTCCGAGTCCCCAGAAAAGAGCGACATCGCGCCGGAGCTCCAGGGCCAGGTTGGTGGCTTCGGTCAGCCGTTGAATCATATTTTTCCGCTCGGTATGATATAAACCGATCTCGATCCGGTACGCCGGAATGATACTGCTATTCAATCCTTTCCATTGATACAGGCTGCCAGGCAGGTTTAAAAAATCTCTTTCGGGCCGCTGGTGGATATACAACTCATAACCAAAATCGCGGAGCAAACCGGGCAATCCGGCCGGATGACCGAACGAATCGAAGTTGTAAGCTACTTTGGGTTCAACGCCGAATTCGGATCTGAAATAGTCACGACCGTAACGGATATGGCGTACGAGATTTTCATAGGATGGCAGATTCACATCGGGCTGGAGGAACCATCCACCGGCAATGAACCAGCGCTTTTGATCAACCAGATCGCGTATCTCGCCGAATAAATCATGATCGTATTTCTGAACCCACTGATACAGAATAGCTTCGTTGTGATTGAATATCAACTCCGGATATTCGTGAATGATTTCAATGGCATTCCGGAAAGTGGCTATTGCTTCGGAGCATCCTTCGGTCCAGCGCCATTGCCAGACCGGGTCGAGATGAGCATTGCAGATGAGGTGAACGTTATATTTCATCTTTTGGAGGGAGATGTTTGTACCAGGTAAAATAGAGAACAGTGGCTACAATGGCCATGGCGACAGCTGTGAGCCAGAATTGTGGCCATTTGCGCAGGAACATGTAAAACGGGAGTAGGGCTACCACAAACTGAAATACCGGGGCGATCAACCCATTGATGGCATCCCACATGGGCTCTTTGTCATGGGCTTTCACCAATCCCTGTTTAACTGCCTCTTTGCGAACCTGGCCCCAAACGCCGAAAGGTTTTATTTTTGAGTAGAACTTAACCAGGATACCCTGATCTGTTGGTTTGATTATGAATCCGATGGTAACGGTGATAATCAGGCTGGCAATAATGTTGATGCACAGAGCGTTGGTCCCTGGAACTGTTCCGAAGAAAACTTTCTGGATGATAATAAAGGCGGCCGTAGCGATCATGCTCCACACGAAAGCTTTGGCGCTGAACCGCCACCAGTGCCAGCGCATGGTGGCCGGAACGAGGATCATGGTAACCACCACAAAAATCATGGTTTCCCAGGCAGATATGACATTTTTAAAAGCCAAACTGAACACGAATCCCAGCAGCAGCGCCAGAATCGAAGCCAGCTGACCGATCTTGATGACTCTCTTTTCCGAGAGCGACTTAAAGAAATACCTTTTGACAAAGTCGTTGGTTACCACGTTGGCCGTTACATTGATCATGGCATCGAGGGTCGACATCAGCGCAGCGAGCATCACGGCCAGAAAGAGGCCGCTCACTCCGGTCGGGAGCCGGGATATCACCAGCGGAAGAATTTTTTCGCCATCAATATTGGTGGCTCCGGTGCCGAGAATCGAGATTCCGAACAGCAGAAAGGCGATAGCGATGATCCAGCGCAGGACAAACATGAAGGTCCACATCCCACCGGCCATAGCGGCATCGCGGGAGGTTCTGGTGGTGAGAAAGAACTGGAAATCCCACACATTAGGCCCGGCAAGAACCCTGAATATCATCCAGGTAAATCCGATAATCATCATCGGACCAAAAAGATTGAAATGCTGATAGGCCGCCGGGGTGGATTCGAGATATCCGGGCCAGAGATGCCAGGTCAGGCCGAGCGAGCTCCAGCCTTCGGGCCGGGATGCAGCCAGGTCGGCGCCGATTCCGCCGGTAAACACCATGACAATCATAACGATGGCGCCAACTGCAATCAGCGCTGTTTGAAGGATATCTGTAATGACCACGCCATAAAATCCGCCGAGGGTTACATAAATTCCAACCACTGCAAATACAATCAGGGTAGATTGCCAGCGGGTAAGCGGGAAGAAGTCTTCGGCAAATTTCCCGACGCCCACGGCCATATACATCAGGTTGAAGATCATCAGAACAAGCAGAAAAATTGCCGAAGCCAGCCGGGCCATCTCGGCATCGCGGTCCTTACCGAACCGGGTTTCGTTCCATTCGGCAAACGACATGACGCCGGATCGCCGGATCCACTTGGCCTGAAAAGCCATGTAGCCGGCCATCATGAACCAGCCCCAGAAAATATTGGTCATCCACACGGTTTTCAGTCCGAGGTAAAACAGTGCTCCCACCAAAGCCATGATTCCGGCAATATCGATATAACTCGAGCATCCGGCGATCCCGAGCACCCACCAGGGCAAATTTCGTCCGGCCAGAAAATAATTGTCGAGCCCCGATGAGGCTTTTTTGCGGATCAGGAATCCTACCATCGCTACCATGATCAGGTAAACGACGACTATGGTCAGATCAATCCAGTTGAGGTTCATTAGTTACGAGTGACGAGTGACGAGTGACGTGACGAGTGACAGGGTGAAATTGCTGAAATATTATACAAAATCCAATTCTCCTGCATTGATATCCGGGATGTTGCTGATTTTCCGAATTCATTGATATTTTTAGGGTATGAATACAGGCTTGAAAATTATCGTTCCCGGCGGATTGAATACGGATCTGATCGGTTTGGGGGTTGAACGGCTGTTGGGGCCGGGGGAGTTGACCTTGGGTGGAACTTTTCATGTGGGGCCGGGCGGCAAGGCCCGCAATATGGCCCAGATGGCGGCCGCGTGGCTCGGACCGGACCAGGTGGCGATGATCGGAAAATCGGTCAGAGACCCGTTCGGGCTCTGGAAGGTTCCGCTGGATGCATTGA
Source organism: Bacteroidales bacterium (assembly GCA_028707745.1). Taxonomy (GTDB): domain Bacteria; phylum Bacteroidota; class Bacteroidia; order Bacteroidales; family UBA12481; genus UBA12481. Next base: position 5,483 of record JAQWAJ010000087.1, read on the forward strand.
AAGAGGCCGGCGTGAATACCGAGGCTGTTCAGATTCTGGATTTCGAACAGGCGGGACGTAAGTTTCCCGGCATTGCACTTATACCGGTCGACCAGTCGGGGCGAAACCAGATATATTGTATCCCAGGCATTAACAATGATTTTTTACCGGCCGATATCCTCGCTGCCGAAGAAATATTCAGTAATGCCGTTAACCCGGCTTACCTGATGCTCGCATTGGAGATACCCACGGAGACCGTGAAAGCATCCATTGAAAGTGCCAAACGGCATGGTATCCGGGTGGTGCTCGATCCGGGCGGAATTTCTCCGGAAGCCGAAAATCATCTGCTTTTGCAGGATATTTTTCTGATCAAACCCAATGAGCATGAGGCGGAAATCCTGACCGGCACGCCAATCACCGGATTGGAAAGTGCATCGGAGGCAGCAGCCAGATTATTGAGCCGGGGTGTTCAATATGTCATGATCACCCATGGCGCTCACGGGGCCTACCTCTTTGGCGAAAACATATTCAAACATATTCCTGCACCGGAGATCTCCGGCGGAAACATTCACGATGAAACCGGCTGCGGAGATCAGGTCACTGCAACGCTTACGGCCTGCCTGACTGAGGGAATGTCAGTCGTGCAGGCCGCGGAAGTTGCCGTGCGGGCCGGAACCATGCAATTTCACCGCAAAGGAATCCAGCCGGTACGGAAATCTGATGTATTCTAACTTTTATCGGGCTTCGAGTATTCCCTGATATTGAACCGCCTGCAGCGATTTAATCAGTTGCCTGGCAAACGTCTGCTGATTGGCCGGGTTCGAAAAATAGGCGGCTTCCTCTTTGTTGGAGAGGTATCCGGCACTGTAAAGGATTGCCGGACAAACTGCACTCCACAGAACGACATAAGGTTCTTCACTAACCGGACTTCCCATTTCCGATTGAAATTTTTCACAAACCTTAGCCGAAATGTTGGCTTTCGGATTCCTTTTAGAAAAGAAAACGTCAGAACCATGTGTTGCTTTTTTTATACTTGCATTCAGGTGGATTGAGATAAACAGGTCGGCGTTCTGTTTTTCCGCAAGCTGACCTCTGGAATATAATGGGATGAATACGTCGGTTTTACGGGTATAAATGAATTTGATTCCCGGATGGGGTTCTTTCTCCAGCTGAAGCGCCAGGGCCAGGTTCAGGTCTTTTTCACGAAGACCGGATTTGGTTACGGCGCCGTCATCCTTTCCACCATGACCGGCATCGATCACTACCACCATGTTTTTTCCGGTTTTCGCGGGTGAAACTACGGTGACCGGGTCCCCGATGAATGACCAGAGGGTCAGACAGCCCAGCAGCACGGGGACAATCAGAAAATACTTGTGCCAGGATTTTGCGTTCGGATGTTTTGTAGCCATAGATATTCGTTTTTTTAAGGTTGATCCTTTGAAATGGCTGACCAGGCTCTGATACCGGGATCGGAGCATATCGGCCTGGAGCGATAATGCATATTGCTCAAAATCGATTCCTTCATTGAGCACGGCCTGGTCGGCCAGGTATTCATGGGTTTCTTTCAGCGCTCTTTTATAAACGATCAGGAATGGTTTGAACCAGAGAAGGGTATGAAACAGTTCAGCCAGGATCAGATCGCGGGTATGATGCTGCCGGGCATGTGCCGA
>JAQWAJ010000088.1 GCA_028707745.1 Bacteroidales bacterium
CGGACTGATCTTTACCGCCTGGGGTGGTACCGATGTAGAAGCCTGGATGAGCAACGAGTATGTCAGCAAGTTTCCGGAACTGGCTAACACTTCCGGCGCGCTCGATCCGGAGAAGTTTTATCAGTCAGCAGTGGATAAAGACAAAGCTGCCCGCGAAAAATATCTGAAATCCATTGGTTTTGAGGTTAACAATCAGTCTCCGGAATGGGCAAATACTCCGGCTGAGGGTCAGGACTGGATCGATGTACCGGTACCATCGGAATGGAGTAAAACCAAAATCGGGGATTATCAGGGATTGGTCGACTATCAGGTGACGTTCGAGGTTCCAAAAAAATGGCTCAAAAAGGCGGTCATCGTGGAGCTCGGCGCGATCGACGAAATGGATATGGTTTGGGTAAACGGTAAACTGATCGGGAAACATACGAATCCGTCCGACTGGCCGACACTCAGAAAATATGAGGTTCCGGCCGGCACGCTAATTAAGGGTGATAATATCCTGTCGGTGAGTGTGGCCAATACCGGTGGTCTGGGTGGCATCAATGGCAAAGCTGCCGATATGAAGATCAGGCTGAAAGGTTCAGAAACGGAGTCTCTGCCGCTGGCAGGTACCTGGAAAGCGCGCAAGGGCCAGCCTATCGGAACAGTGGAACCGGTGGAATGGTGCCAGTATTGCAGTTATCCGAATACTCCGACGATGTTGTACAATGCCATGATAAAACCGCTGATTCCGTTTGCCATCAAAGGCGCGATCTGGTATCAGGGTGAATCAAACCGGTTTAACGGGATGTTATACAGATCCCTTTTCCCGGCGATGATCGAAAATTGGCGTCACGACTGGAATCAGGGACCTTTCCCGTTTTATTATGTTCAGATTGCCCCTTATACCTATGGTGACAAGTACAGCATCGGAATTTTGAGGGAATCTCAGGAGTATGCCATGAAAAAACTACCGAATGCCGGCATGATTGTCACCATGGATATCGGAAACCTGAAGAATATTCATCCGGCCAACAAAGCCGATGTGGGTAAAAGGCTTGCTGCATGGGCTCTGGCTAAGAATTACGGGTTCGTTAACATGCCCTATTCCGGCCCGATGTACCAATCGATGCAGCCAGCTGGTGATAAAATCATCATTCATTTCAACTTTGTATATGCCGGACTCACCTCTTTTGGTGAAGAATTGAAGCATTTCGAGATTGCCGGCAGTGACCGGGTGTTTAAGCCTGCTAACGCCAGAATCGACGGACAATCGATCATTGTTTCCAGCGAAGAGGTGAAAGAGCCGGTTGCGGTACGTTTCGGCTGGCACAATACCGATGTCACCAACCTGTATAATGTTGTCGGGTTGCCGGCAGCGCCGTTCAGGACGGATAACTGGGAGGTGAAATAAGACGTGTCACGTAACGCGCGTAGCTTCGCAAAAAGACAGTAAGTCATATTAACAACCTATGAAACAACTAGCAACGATTCTCCTGATCACCGCCCTGCTGGCTTCGTGCAAGCCGGAGGCCAAAGTAACCTGCCTGATCAGCGGGTCAGTGAAAAACATGCCCGATACCCAGCTCAGCCTGATCATCGGGAATAAGACGGATACATTGAAACTGAATGCCGATGGGACCTTTTCGAAGGAGGTTTCGGTAACGAAGGCAACCGACGCAATTTTGAGGGGAGCCAAGATGTATTCTTCGGTGTACCTCGCGCCAGGCGGAGATCTGAATATTATTGCCGACGGGGCCGATCCGGAACGGAATCTGACTTTCAGTGGTTCTCTGGCTGCGGCCAATGACTATCTGATAGCGAAAGATAAAGGCGAACAAAAGATACAGGAACGTTTGCAGGCAGCTTACCGGACGCCCTATAAGCCGGCTGATTTTAAAAGGATCCGCGATTCGATCAACACGGCCGACCTGGATATGCTGGCGAAATTTACCAGCGAAAAAGGCAAGCTGGATAAAGCCTTCATCGAGCGGCAGAAAACCGCTATCCGGTTCGGATATTATTCCGATATGAACAATTACCCGATGATGACTGAATATTTTAACACGGATAAACCGGCTATCCCGGCAGACTGGTATTCATTCATGGATGGGGTGGTTTTGGATAACCCTGCATTACTGGATATTCCAAATGCCAAATACTTTATCACCTCTTATATCTCCGCACAGACCTTGAAAAACTCAGGTTTATCGAGGGATGAGTTTTATAAGAACGATACGGATGTTGTCAAATTGAACTGCAAATATCTGCAGGATAATTTCAAGAATCCGGAGTTTTACAATCTGCTTGCCTATGAATTCCTCGAGGGGATTATTGAATCGGCCGGTCCGAAAGGTCTGGAAGGACTGGTTGGCGAGTATATGACAAAATCCACCGACGAAGCTAATAAAACCGCTCTGAAAGGGATTGTGGATACCTGGGCTCCACTGAATCCGGGTCAGCCGGCACCGGTATTTAACTTGCCTGATAATACGGGTAAAATGGTGTTGCTAACCGATTTTGCCGGTAAGTATGTGTTCATCGATTTCTGGGCAACCTGGTGCGGACCGTGCAAGGCTGAAGTTCCGGCATACAAGAAACTGATCGAGGATTACAAAAATAAAAATATTGTATTTATCAGTATATCAGTAGATAAAGACAAGTCCGCCTGGGAAAAAATGGTAAAGGAGGGGATTCCGGATCCGGAGGGCAAGGGAAAGATGATTCAGTTTACCTGGTTGCAACTGCATGATGCAGTTAAATACAACAAGGGCTGGCTGGTGAAATACATACCGACATTTGTACTGATCGATCCGCAGGGCAAGATCGTCAACGCCAGGGCTGAACGGCCGTCGGATGAGGCGCTGCGTGGGGTGATCGATGCACTGCCGGGGGTTTAAGAAATTATGTTCGCTGCGCTCACTAATTATGCTCGCTACGCTCGCTAATTGGCTCCCTTCGGTCGCTAATTGTAGCTACTAAGGTTAATCAATGCCAATTAGTGAGCGCAGCGAGCACAATTAGCGCGAAGCGCATAATTACATACTGCAATGAAAAAACTTCTTATCCTTTTCCTGTGCATCCCGCTTAGTGTAACGGTTTTCGCACAACATTCAGTATTGCAATACACTACCGGAACATGGAACCCGGATACCCTGGGTAACCAACGGGTGGTTGTCAGAGTGGATAAACCTGCTGCCGCTGTCAGATGTGAGATTCCCTGGCGCCGGCGGGATCTGAACCCTCAGGATAAGGAGATCCTGATCTATTCAAAAAAAGATAACCGTCAGGTCACTAATATGATCCGGGAAAATATCGGCAGGGAATCCGGAACATTGGTTTTTGAACCTGTTGCCGGTGCTGGCGATTATTATCTTTATTATCTGCCCTATAAAAGCAGCGGGGGTAATTACCCGAAAGTCAGCTATCTGAAGCCGGTGGATCGCTGCCGCACAGAATGGAAAGCCAAAACAGGCAATATATCGAACCTGCCAAAAGTTGTTGCCGTGGAGATGCAGTCGGTGAACGACTTCCACTCCTTTTACCCGATGGAGGTGATTGCCACCCGATCTGAAACAGAACAACTGCTGAAGGGATTCAAGGGAACAAACATGGTGCTGTTCCCCGAATGCCGAGAATATCCGATCCGGATGTGGGGCGATCTGCCATTCCGGTGGATCAAAAGAGGGCCGATGGATAAAATCACCGATACCATTCAGCAGGGTGAGTATTATACTTTCCAGATCGGCGTGCTGGCGGTGAAGGATTCGCTTCGGGATGTGAAGGTTACCTTCAGCGATCTGACCTCGCCCAGAGGGAAAATTCCGGCCTTGGCGCTTACCTGTTTCAACATGGGCGGCAACGACTGGAATCAAAAACCGTTAGTGAAACCCATCGGCGTCAGTAAAGGAAAGATTCAACCCCTCTGGATCGGGATCGATGTGCCGGCAAATCTGCCGCCAGGGGTTTACAGGGGAGTCGCCGTGACGAGCAGCGCTAATTCTCATCAGAATACGGCAATCGAACTTACCGTTTTACCGGGGGTGCTTGCCGATCGTGGCGACAGCAAGCCGGAGCTGCACTCGAGGCTCCGGTGGCTGAATTCAGAAATCGCAACAGATGATGAGGTAATTCCACCCTATACTCCGATTATTGTATCGGGACAAACACTGAAAATTCTTGGTCGGGATATCAGGCTGTCTGACAATGGATTGCCTGAGCAGGTGCTCAGCTATTTTGCACCGGAAATGACCCGCTTACTGCCAGCCGGCGAACCGCTGCTGAACAAACCAATGGGCTTTAAAATCGAAATTGACGGGAAAGAGCAGCCGATTAAAGCAACCGGACTGAAGTTTACCGGAAAAGCCGATGGTGCAGTCGGCTGGGAATCAGACTGGTCGGCTGCAGGAATTGATTTTCACCTGACCGGTCGGCTGGAGTGTGATGGATTTCTGACTTACAGGATCGCTGCAAAAGCAAAAAAGAGCATAAAAGTATCAGATATTGAGTTTGTTATCCCGATGAACGGAGAGCGGGTCAAATACCTGCTGGGATTAGGGCAGAAGGGCGGGAAGACTCCCGATCAGTTTAGCTATAAATGGGATCCCTACTTCAATTGCGATGGTCCCTGGCTGGGATCGGTCAATGCCGGGATTCAGGCCACTTTCAGGGCCGAAAACTATGAACGGCCGCTGAACACCAACTTCTATCATCAGAAGCCGCTGAACATGCCGCCTTCGTGGTACAATCAGGGCAAGGGAGGTATCGGGCTTGACCGGAACGGGGATGTCTATAGTCTGAAAGCTTATTCTGGTGACCGGGAGATTGCTGCGAATGAGACTTTGCATTTCGACATCAATATTTTGCTGACCCCATTCCGGACGATTAATCCGGATAAACAGTGGCACGACCGCTATTATCACAAGTACACGCCGATCGATACCATCACGAAAGTAGGGGCAAACGTGGTGAATGTGCATCATGCCACCGGGATCAACCCGTTCATCAACTATCCGTTTATGCGTCCGGCTGAGATGAAGTCGTACATCGATTCGGCCCATGCTATAAAGGATAAGGTGAAGATTTACTATACCGTACGGGAGTTGTCGAATATCTGTCCAGAGATTTGGGCGCTGAAATCACTGGGCAACGAGATCCTGTCATACGGTCCGGGAGGCGGCTATTCGTGGCTGCAGGAGCATCTCGACGGGAACTATATTCCGGCCTGGTTTGTTCCGGCTCTTAACGATGCGGCAGTCATCAATTCCGGAACCTCGCGTTGGCACAACTATTATCTCGAAGGGCTCAACTGGCTGGTGAAAAATGTAGGGATCGACGGATTGTACATCGATGATGTGGCTTTCGACCGGAGTGTGATGAAACGTGCCCGCAAAGTGCTGTTGCGGGGCAATCCGGGTGCGATGATCGACCTGCACTCGGCCAATCAGTTTAACGAAAAGGATGGCTATACCAATTCGGCCAATCTCTATCTGGAGCACTTCCCGTATTTGGACCGGCTCTGGTTCGGCGAGTATTTCGATTACAACGCTTCGCCGGATTACTGGCTGACAGAGGTTTCGGGGATTCCGTTCGGACTGATGGGCGAGATGCTGCAGGACGGAGGAAATCAGTGGCGGGGCCTGCTTTACGGAATGACTTCCAGGGCTCCGTGGTCGGGCGATCCGACAAATATCTGGAAGCTCGTGGATGATTTTGGTATCCAGGGCTCGGAGATGATCGGATACTGGGTGCCCGGTTGTCCGGTTAAAACCGGTCGGCCCGATATTTTGGCCACCGTTTATAAATCCAAAGGGAAAGCAATGATCGCCATTGCCTCGTGGGCTGCCGGTCCGGCCCGGATTTCGCCGGATATCGACTGGAAATCGCTGGGTATAGATCCGGCAAAAGCCCGGTTGACGATACCTGCGGTGAAAAATTTCCAGGAGGCAGGGCGGCTGAAAATGGGAGAATCTTTTACGGTACCCATGGGGAAAGGATTAGTGGTTGTGGTGAATGCGGAGTAGGGCGACGAGGTCCCGACTTTCGTCGGGATGACAGGAGCACTTGTAAAAGGTGGTGGTCAGGAACGAGGTCCCGGATTACGAAAGCCAATCAGGTGTTTTTGCGAAATTACCTGCCAAATCTTCTTGTATTGAAGCTCTAATGATGTAATTTTGGAATCTTGATTTTTTTGGAAACTTGATTTATCTCAAACAAATAACGCGATGAAAATTTCAAAAATTAGTGCAATCGAAATCCTCGACTCGAGGGGCAATCCAACTGTTGAAGCCAATATCAGACTGGAAGACGGTACAACCGCACGGGCCATGGTTCCCAGCGGGGCATCAACCGGCGAACGTGAAGCCTGCGAGCTGCGCGACGGTGATAAAAGCCGTTATGGCGGCAAAGGTGTGCTGAAAGCAGTTGGTCATGTAAATAACGAAATTGCAAAAGGCATTGTTGACAAATGCTTTGTTAATCAACGCGCACTGGATAATTACCTGATCGAACTGGATGGCACTCCGAATAAAACCAATTTTGGCGCCAATGCTGTTCTGGGTGTTTCGATGGCTTTTGCAAAAGCGATGGCTTGCAGCTCGAAAACTCCTTTGTATCAATATCTTGGTGGTTTAAATGCTCATGTATTACCGGTTCCTTGCATGAACATCATCAACGGTGGTTCACATGCCGATAATAACGTTGATTTCCAGGAATTCATGATTGCTCCGCATGGTGCACCGAATTTCAAGGAAGCTATCCGCATGGGTTCCGAAGTATTCCATACCCTGCAGAAGGTCTTGAAATCAAAAGGATACAGCACAGGCGTTGGTGATGAAGGCGGATTTGCTCCGGATCTGAAATCAAACGACGAAGCTTGCGAAGTCATTCTCGAAGCTATTGTTAAAGCCGGATACAAACCGGGTGAAGAGGTCAGCATTTGTCTCGACCCTGCAGCCAGCGAACTCTGGGAAGATGGTAAATACAAGCTGTTCAAGAGTACCGGTAAACTGCTTACCAGCGACGAAATGGTCAAGCTGTGGGAAAACTGGGTTCGTCAGTATCCGATCATCTCCATCGAAGACGGTATGGCTGAAAATGACTGGGACGGTTGGGCAAACATCACCAAAGTTCTGGGTAATAAAATCG
>JAQWAJ010000089.1 GCA_028707745.1 Bacteroidales bacterium
GAAATCTGCAGTGGAGGAAACACTGTCTAAGGAATCGGGGAAATGAGGGTCAACCGGTTCTGTGCCTGATGAAGATATGGGAACTATTTACGTGAATGTCAGCCTGCCGCCTGCCTCCTCACTGGAACGCACCGATGCTGTTACTGCTGAGGTGGAGGATGTTGCCCGCGGCATTCCGGAGGTGGGGAGCATTCTGCGGATGATCGGACAAAACATGATCGATGGCAGCGGGAGTTCTTACGGACAGGTAATTATACGGCTGAAAGACTGGAAAGAGCGGAAAGGCGTAACGAACATCGACGTGATCAACAAACTGATGGTTGGGACTGCCCATATCCGGAATGCTAAAATTGTTCCTTTATCACAGCCGACGATCTCCGGATTCGGGTCGACCAGCGGATTCTCCTTTGAGCTGCAGGATAAGGGAGGTCATACAATCCCAGAGTTTTACAAGGTGGCGCAGGATTTTCTGGCAGCCCTGGCGGATCGTCCTGAAATCAGGTATGCTTCCACCTCCTTTAACCCGAACTTCCCGCAATACCTGATGTCGCTGAATGTCCCGAAAATCAAGGAAGCCGGCATGACGGTGAACGGGATCATGAGCGCCATGCAGGTATATTACGGCGGCTATTATGCATCCAACTTTAACCAGTTTGGCAAGCAATACCGGGTGATGATCCAGGCCGATTCAACCTACCGGGCCAATGTCGATGGACTGAGCAAGGTATTTGTTAAGGGAAGCAATAACCAGATGGCCCCGATCACCGAGTTTGTGACCATGGCCCGCTCTTATGGACCGGAGAGCTTGTCGAGGTTCAACCTATATACCTCCATGACCATAAAAGGTTCTCCGGGCGACGGGTACAGCTCGGGCGAAGCTCTTTCGACCATCAAAGAAGTGGCTGACAACATGTTACCTGCCGGATACGGATATGAGTTTTCAGGGATCAGCCGTGAGGAGCAAAGCAGTAGCTCGCAGATGGTTTATATCCTTCTGCTCAGCCTGATTTTTGTTTATCTTTTGCTCTGTGCGCTGTATGACAGCTACTTACTGCCATTTGCCGTATTGCTGTCATTACCGGTGGGATTGTGCGGGATCTTTGTTTTTGCCAAGATTTTTGATATCGACAATAACATATACATGCAGATTTCGATGATCATGCTGATCGGCCTGCTGGCCAAGAATGCCATTCTGATTGTCCATTATGCCAAAGCCAGGCGCCAGAAAGGAATGTCAATCCTCGAAGCAGCCGTTGACGGGGCAAAGGCCCGGTTCAGACCGATATTGATGACCTCGCTTGCATTCATATTCGGTATTATGCCACTGATGTTTGCCACCGGGGCCGGTGCCAACGGCAACCGATCCATCGGGGTATCCGCTGTGGGCGGAATGTTGTTTGGAATTCTGTTCGGGATCCTGATTATTCCTGCCCTGTACGTCATCTTCCAGGGAATTGCCGAAAAAATAGGCGGCAATAAACAACCCCTACAACAATTACAACAATTACAACCCTTACAACCCTTACAACTCTCCCAACCCTCCTAACATGTCCCGTCATCTCAACTTCTCCATACTTCTCCTGGTTACGGCAGTGATTTTCTCCTCCTGCGGGGTGGTTACCAAGACCTATAAACAGCCCGACAATCTGACGGTCAGTAATTTGTACAGAGGTGTCAATCAAACTGATACGGCAACTCTGGCCGATATGTCCTGGCAGGATCTTTTTTCTGATCCGAAGCTTTTGACTCTGATTCAGGAGGGGTTGGACAACAATCCCGATATGCAGATTGCCCTGGAACGGATGAATGAAGCGAAAGCCACGCTAAGACAGCGCAAGCTGGATTTTCTGCCCTCGTTGAGCGGATCGGCCCGTGGCACCCGGATGGGGCAGGATGCCAGTGCCGGTTTTCAGACTTCGACCTCCTGGGATGCGGCGCTGAAAACCAGTTGGGAAATAGATGTCTGGGGCAAACTGCTGAGTTCGAAACGAGCGGCGATGGCCTCTTATCTGGAGACCGATGCTGCACGTCGCGCAATTCAAACCGGACTGATCGCGGGGATTGCCAACTCCTACTATCTGTTACTGGCTTTGGATGAGGAACTTGCGATTACCCGGAAAACGGTGAAAATCAGGGCTGAAGATGTCGAAACGATGAAAACCCTGAAAGAATCGGCAGTGGTTAACGGTGCGGCGGTGGTGCAGAGCCAGGCCAGTCTCTATTCGGCCGAAGTAAGCATTCCCGATCTGAAACAGGCCATCCGGGAAACAGAAAATGCAATATGCGTTTTATTAGGTAAACCATCAGGGATCATCGATCGCGGAATCCTGGCGCAGCAAATTCCGGTTGAAGAGCTGAAGACCGGTGTCCCGGGCCAGCTTTTGAGCAATCGGCCAGATGTGCTCGAAGCTGAATTTGTTTTTCGTCAGGCTTTTGAAAATGTAAATATTGCCCGGACGAACTTCTACCCTTCATTAACCATCACCGCCAACGGCGGATTGTCGGCAGCCAATCTCTCCGATTTTTTCGATCATTCGCTATTCTATAATCTGGCAGGCGGATTGGCCCAGCCCATATTTAACAACGGGCAGAACCGGGCCAATCTGAAAATTGCCAAAGCCCGGCAGGAAGAGGCTTTCATCGGATTTAAAAAATCGATCCTGAATGCCGGGGCGGAGGTGTCGGATGCACTTTTTGCCTATCAGACGGCAGTTGAAAAAGAGGCCACCCGTGCCAAACAGATTCTGGCGCTCGAAAAGGCGGTCGATTTTACCAAAGAGTTGCTGCGCTACAATTCATCGACCAATTATACCGATGTGCTGACCTCGGAGCAGAGTTTGCTGTCGGCCCAGCTGTCGTCGGTCAGCGACCGGCTGATGAAGCTGCAATCGGTGGTGAATCTGTACAAAGCGCTGGGCGGAGGCTGGAAATAGACAAGGCCGCACTCAATTATGTTTAAATTGCGGCCCATATAAAACATCAGAACCATGGAGATCCTGAAGCCTTATATTTTACCGTTTTTGATATGCGTGGTGTTCTCACTGGCGGTGTCGAATCATGCAATAATGGTGAAAAGCGGAACCAAAAAACTGAGGAACCTGCTGGTAATCAATAGTATGGTTGGGTTTGCCGGCAACCTGGCTTTTCTGATTTTCTACGGCATTCATACAGCGTGGCAATATCCGGTGGTTCTGGGTATCGGTGGATATATTGCGGGTGGTATCATTTGGGCAACCCTGAACAGAGTGATGGGAGCAAAGGCGCAGTTTGTTCTTTCAATACCGGCTATGATTGGCTATCCCATTGCAATATTCGTCTGTTTCTCGAAACTGCTGATCACCGTATAGCCGCTATTTCACTACAATTCTTTCTGATTTTTCGCCGATTTTCAGGAAATAGATTCCTGAAGGGAACTGCTGTACCGATATCCGGAGAGGAGTGCCGGGGTTCTGAACCAACACCCTGCTCATCAGTTTTCCCTGTACGTTGTAGATTTCAACCGGGGTATTGAGCGGGAAGGTGCCGGCAACATTGACAAAATCCTCTGCCGGGTTGGGGTAAATGGTGATATCAGGATTGTTTTGTGCGATATCTTCGGCGGAGTCAACAACCCCCGAAGTCCTTCGTGTCCAGGTATCGGTACCGTTGCTCAGCCACTTCAGGGAGCATCTGACGAAATACATCTCATAGGTTTCATATTCGCCGGATTCGAAATACATCCCGATAGTCCCGTCGTTCAATGCGCAAAGGGCAGAATAGGCCGATGCCTCTTTAAAAATGGTTTTTCTGACCGGCCAGGTTTTGCCTTCGTCATAGCTGATCAGGACGCTGATATTACTCCGGGTACCGGCAAACGGGATCGAATGTAACAGCCGGTTTTTATTAAATCCGTCGGATTTTGCGGTATAGCGTATCATATCTCCGTTACAGCAGGGATCAACGATATCGGCCTGTGGGAAGGATTGGCACCAGGTCATTCCCTGGTCGTTTGAAATCGAGAACCTTCTGATTTCCGTACTGCGGATGCTCATCAGGATTTTGCCGTTTTCGAGTTCCACGAGTTTCGATTCGTTCCCGTTTTCAGCGGCCCTGTTGGGTGAAACCTTCCAGGATTGTCCAAAATCATCAGAATAGATGATGAAGTTTGAAACTGTCCGGTCGACTTTTTCCCTGACCACCAGGGCTGCCATCAGACGGCCGCTTTTCAGCTGAGTCATCGACCCGGATGTCACAAACGCTCCCTGCCATCCTGCCGTTATGGTATTTGGCGATTCAAAACCGTAAATCTGCGGGGTGATGTCGGTTGGAACACTCCAGGTGCTGCCATGGTCGGTGCTTTTCGACTGATATATCCGGATGGGATTTGTTGGTGTGGAGGCAAAGAATCCATTGCCGCCGGCAAACAGACAGATGATTTCGGCGTTTTTCCGGTTCAGTACCAGGGCAGGATCGCCGAAACCGCTGTTGGTTTCTGCACCGGCGATGGTCACGGGATCGCTCCAGGTGCGCCCTCGGTTGGTGCTGCGGCGGACAACCACATCGATATGGTTCGGGAGGTCGGATGGATTGTCCCAGCGTTTATCGGTGGCAGTGATCAGCGCTCCGTTTTGCGCCGCAACGATAGATGGAATACGGTAGTTTTTCGATCCCCCGTCACCACCGGAAAACAGCAACTTGTGGGAAAGCAGAATGGTACGTGTTCCCTTTAGCTCAGGGATATCATGTTTCATTCCATCCCCACCGGTATAGGATACCAGTGAAGAGATGATCTGGTTGCCTTCATGAGCCGTGCAGCTGATCGAGGCAGTCACCCAAAAATAATTGGACCCCTCGGCCAGTTTCATGTTGCCGTAAATGATGGTTTTCGCACCTATCCGGGTGGCTATTCCAAATAGTTTTGCCGTATTCGGGTTGAATCTTTCAGAGGAGCCACAAGCATAAACTTTGACCGCGGCAATATCGGAAAGATCATTGGTGCCGGTGAAATCAACGGTTACACTTCTGACCGACTGCCAGGAAAAATCGGGAATAAGCCGAAACCCAACCAGCCTTTCGTTTTCATTTCCGATTGCGGTTGGGAGCAACGTCTTTAATACCCGGATGCCATATCCGAAGAGCTGCCCGTTGTGGCCCTTGCCCGATACATCCGGGACCGTGCTGAAATCCACTTTCTCAAAATCGTACGCCGCAACCAGATTGTCAGTGGCGGCTTTTGGAGAACTGAGGTCGGTGACCAGATTGTTTGCAGTCAGCGCTCTTTTCCAGATGCGTAGCTCATCCAACTCGCCATGCCAGAATTGATACTGAACCGGATTATTGGAATCAGTCCAGCTGCAGCCGACCATCAGGCTATAGATGTTCTCGATGGCCTGCTTGCCAATCACCGTGTTAAACACCGAGCTGATCAGTGAGCCATTGATATAAATTCTCGAACATTTCTCCGTGGCGTTGTACACCCATGCTATGTGCACCCATTTCCCCGCCTCCAGGCAGGCAATGTATGGCGAGCTTAAATCGACATCGTGAGTATTGTGAACATGCAGCCCGATATTGGGATTGGTGCTGGTTTTGTAAGTAAAGAACTCATACCGGCTTTCAGGCGCCATGCTGTTTCCTTTGGAGATAATGCTGTACGTGGAATCAAAATCAATGGGATTCATCCTGAAGGAGAGGGTAAAGCTTTCTCCAACCTTGATATTGAAGTCTTTATGATTCGAAATTGACAAATACTGATCGAGCCCGTTAAACGTGATGAATTTGCCCTCAGGAACAACCTGAGCCACGCTTCGGGTTAAAAAGATACCCACACCTCCCAGAAACAGGATTAGTAAAATTTTCCTCATTCATTCCAATTCCAAGTACCAAAAGTGCCTAAAGTACTTCAAGTGCCTAAAGTGCCTAAAGTTAAGCAATGAGCGGGACTTGGAGAAATCCGGAGACGTGCGGCTTCCAACGGAAAGTACCAAAAGTGCCTAAAGTACTTCAAGTGCCTAGAGTGAATAGAGTGCCTAAAGTACTTCAAGTGCCTAAAGTACTTAAAGTTACGCATTGGGCGTGACTTTGAGAAATTTGGAAATGTGTGGCATCCAACCTCCGCCTTCTTCAACTTTAAGTACTTGAAGTACTCTAAGTACTTTAGGCACTTCCTAGAACCTTACTTTCACACTCCCAAAAATCTCTCTTCCCGGGCCGGGCTGATAGGAGTTTCCGTCAGGATCGGGCTCGGTAAAGGCCATGTATTTTTCACCAGTGAAGTTGCGGGCAAAAATGCTGCATTCCCCGTTCAAACCCCAGAGTTTCCAGGAGTAGGAAACACGGGCGTGGAAGAGATTGAAGCCATCCTGCCAGTTCTGATAAATGGCGGGATCGAGCTGTCCGCTGTAGGCTTTGGCATCGGTGTAAATGGCCCATTTCGACTGATATTCGGTACCCAGACTAACCTTGATGTTTTTGGTGACTGAGTAGATTGCCTCAGCGTATAGCTGATGCTTCGGCGAGTTTGGCAGCCACTGTCCGGATGCCGGAGGGGTGGTCAGCACATACTGGGTATCGGTATAGATCGGGTCAATTTCCGACGAGGTATATTTATAATCGGCATAGGTATAGGCAACATCCAGACTCAGATTGTCGAGGATCTTATACGAGGTGGACACTTCGATGCCCTTGCGTTTGCTGTCGCCGGCATTGCCGTAAAAAACCTCCTGGTTACCCCGGCCGGTCTGCTTGAAACGGAAGAAATCATTTTCGGTATTCATGATGAAACCGGTGATCTCATAATAGAGTTTATCCTTCAACATCCCGCGGAAACCGATTTCGGTGCTGGTCGAGGTGGCCGGAACCAGATGCGTGTTGAATCCGTTGTACCCCGTTGGGTTGCTGGCCAGCTCCTCGGTCGAAGGTGGCATGAAACCCTGACTCCAGTTGGCAAAAGCGGTAACCGCATGGCTAATGGTGTAGCTGGCGCCCAAACGGCCCGATACCTGGGTGAAATCTTTGGAGGTGGTTGCCAGATCCAAAGCCACCATCTTGTCGGTCAGTTCATTGTTCATCGCATCGTACCGAACATTTCCCATCAGGTTGAATTTGCCGAT
>JAQWAJ010000090.1 GCA_028707745.1 Bacteroidales bacterium
AGTTTGTCCATGGTTTCAATGCGCTTTCAATGACCGCGGATACGAAAGTTGCGGCGATTGTGCCGAACTTCCGTGTAGCCTGTTTCTCCAGATGAAAGACCCGTCAACTACCGACGAGGAACATCAGAAAATGATACAGATCAGAGTCAACAGATTGAAATCATGAAGATAACAGTTTGTTTTCTTGCTGCATTTTTTCTGTCGACATCGGTTAATTCCCAGGACGCCAGGATCACCTTCTCCAGCGATGATCAGAATCTGGTAAAGGGCTTTGACTGGGCCAAAAAGCAGGCTATGTTCTATGTTTTCAGAAATAATGATCCTGTCGGTCCCTGGTATGAAGCAGCTTTACCGAAACGCGAAGCTTTCTGCATGCGCGACGTATCTCACCAACTTGTTGGCGCTCAGCTTCTCGGATTGGCTGATATCAACCGAAACCTGCTTTCGAAGTTTGTGGCAGCAATAGCCGAAAGCCGCGACTGGTGCGGCTATTGGGAAATTAACAGATACAACCTTCCTGCTCCGGTTGATTATAAATCAGATACGGATTTCTGGTATAACCTACCTGCCAACTTCGATATGATAGACGCCTGTTACCGGGCCTGGCTCTGGACGCATGACTCTACCTATCTGATCGATCCGGTATTCGTAAACTTTTACGAAAAGTCGCTAAACGAATATGTCAGGAAATGGGATCCCGATGGAGACGGACTCATGGAAGGAAACGCCGACAGCACCAACAGTCGCGGGTTGAGTTCATATAACGAAGAAAAGTACGGACGCGTGGGTGCCGATCTACTTGCCGCCCAATACATCAGCAATCTCGATTATTCAAAAATGCTCCGTCTCAGAAAGCAACCCGAACAAGCTAAAGACTATCTGAACCGAGCCAACAAGATTAAAAATCATATCAATGCTAATTGGTGGGACACCCATAACAAACTCTATCACCACTACATCAAATATGACGGTAAGTGGCTTGATGACAACCAGATGATGTCGTTTTTGTTACGGTGGAACGTTGTTCCTGAAAATCGCGCTCCGGCGGTGATCAACCACTTACTGGCCGTGGTTCCAAAAACCTGCGTGGAGATGAA
Source organism: Bacteroidales bacterium (assembly GCA_028707745.1). Taxonomy (GTDB): domain Bacteria; phylum Bacteroidota; class Bacteroidia; order Bacteroidales; family UBA12481; genus UBA12481. The sequence goes on from JAQWAJ010000090.1 coordinate 1,098, forward strand.
CACCTATTACCCGTTGGAAACTTATCGCTTTGGCAATCCCCAGGATGCTTACCGGTTACTGATCCGGTTGGTATCACCGGATCTCAAACGCCGCGAGTACCCTGAAGTCTCGTTTGCGGCTATCGAAGCCTATGCCATGGGCCTGATGGGCATTGAGGCCGATGCAGAAACAAGGTCAATCGTGACAAAACCGAGGTTGACTTCCGACACCGGTTGGGCAGAACTTAAAGATATCCCGGTGTTTGACGGAACGGTCACCATACGTCATGACGGTCTTACCCATTCGACCTTCACCAATAACACACAAGAAATAATTACCTGGGTTATTCACGAAATAAATGGTACGACCCGTAAAATAGCAGTAAAGCCAGGCGAAACAAAAACTCACCAAGAATAGCGATGGCAGATAGATTGACTATTTCGGGCACCGGTTGTGCCCTGGCGGATTTTCTATATAACGGAATATCCTTTGACGGTAAGGATTTTAAAAAATATGTCTCCCGGCAGAGTGGCGACGGTGGACTAAGTCCAGGGAAACTGGTTTTCACCGAAGAGCTCGAAAAATTCGCTGGTCAGCCTTTTTCTGAGATACACAGGAATGTTGTGGGTACCCGGACCCCTGATGCCTTTAATGTTGGCGGGCCTTCCCTGGTATCGCTCATCCATGCAGCCCAGCTGCTTGGCAATAGTGACTGTGAAGTGAAGTTTTTCGGGATCGCAGGAAATGACGGAACGGGTAAAAAAATACACGATATAGTGAGCCAGACCGGCCTGAATATCAGCAATTATATCGCTTCCAGCGACCATGCCACCCCATTTACCGACGTTTTATCGGATCCTGATTTTGACCATGGACATGGGGAACGAACCTTTATCAATAATATCGGGGCAGCCTGGGATTATACCCCGCAGCAGTTAACGGATGATTTCTTCAATTCTGATATCGTCTGTTTCGGAGGCACGGCTTTGGTCCCGAACATTCACGACAACCTCACCGGATTATTGAAGCGGGCAAAAACTCACCAATGCATTACCCTGGTCAACACCGTTTTTGATTTCAGAAACGAAAAAAACAATCCCGGAAAACCATGGCCTTTGGTAAATACAAGCGACGACTTCCGCTTAATCGATATACTGATCATGGACTGCGATGAATCCCTCCGGATCAGTGGTCAGAAGACCATTGGGGAAGCCACTGCCTTTTTTATGACCTCAGGTGTATCTTCCTTTATCATAACCAGTGGCGCTAAAGAACTGACGGCATGGTCAGGTGGCTCTCTGTTCGAAAAAACCGGAATCCTGAAATTGCCGGTTTCTCAAATGGTTACTAATGAATTAAAGCTGAATCCATTACGCAGGGGCGATACCACCGGGTGCGGAGATAATTTCGCCGGCGGTATCATTTCTTCGGTTGCCTGGCAATTGAAAAACCACAAAAAAAGCAATTTCAATCTGACGGAAGCCCTTTCGTGGGGCATTGCTTCAGGAGGATTCAGTTGCTTTACCGTTGGAGGCACCTATCTGGAAAGCTCAGTCGGAGAGAAACGAAAAGAGGTGGAGCAAATTCAAAGAGCTTATCTGAAACAGATCGGACAGTAGATGGGGATGATACAAAAGAACAAGATCGTCATTTTCGGAGCCGGCAAAATTGGCAGATCTTTTATCGGACAGTTGTTCAGCCGGGGCGGATACGAAGTTGTGTTTGTGGATGTATTCAAGCAGATCATCGATGAGCTGAACAGCAGGAAATGCTATCAGGTGATCATCAAATCTGATTTTGATCAGGTACTTGACATTACCCATGTACGGGGTGTTTATGCAGATGATGTTTGTACGGTTGAACGCGAAGTGGCTACAGCCGGCATCGTTTCGGTGTCGGTAGGCCAGCACGGCTTATCGACGGTATTTCCCTTGCTGGCAAAAGGATTGATGAAAAGATATGAAACTGACAGCCAGATGCCGCTCGATATTATCATTGCCGAAAATATGCGTGACGCCGATTCCTTTTTCCGAACGGAGCTGAAGAAGCTTACGGGTCAGGCGTATCCTTTTGATCATCTGGTTGGCCTGGTAGAAACCAGTATCGGAAAAATGGTTCCGATCATGCTAAAGCAGGATATGGAGGAAGATATTCTTCAGGTATTTGCAGAGCCATATAACACGTTGATTCTGGATAAGAAAGCTTTTAAAAACCCAATCCCGGATATTCAGGGTCTATCGCCGAAAGAAAACATGAAGGCCTGGGTCGACCGGAAATTGTTCATCCACAATCTGGGTCATGCTTCAGCCTCCTATATCGGGCATCTATATAACCCCGGCTTTGTTTACCTCTATGAAGTCCTGGCTGTACCGGGCATTCGTGAAACTGTCAGAGAAACCATGCTTCAATCGGCAGCCATACTCTTGAAAAAATACCCCGGGGAATTCACTGAAGAATCTTTAACCGGGCATATTGACGACCTGATATCGAGATTCAGGAACAAGGCTTTGGGGGATACTGTTTTCAGGGTTGGCTGCGATCTGCCACGTAAGCTGGGGCCTGAAGATCGTTTGGTTGGAGCGGTTAAGGCCGCCATCTCCTTAGGGCTTCCTTACGACAAAATCCTGCACGCGTTGGTCTGCGGTTTTCATTTCAGGGCAACCGATGAATCAGGCAACCTTTACCCTGAAGATGCCCGGTTTATCCAGTTTTACCAGCAGGGGACCGACCATGTGTTAACCGGGATTTGTGGTTTCGATCCGACCCGTGAAAATGAGTTATACCATGAAGTCAGGGCAATTGACAAACAATTAATCAGTTAGCCGGTTCAACCTAAAAATTGCACGACTTTCCCAAACACCTGCAGGAACGACTGATTCACCAGTGAACGGATCTCTTCGTGTCCGATCGGAAATGGATTCTCATGCGAATACTGATAAGGAAAATCGAGAATCGACATCTGGATTTTATTCCTGTTTTTAGTACCGCATAATGTTTGCAGAATGGAGTTAGCCGGAATCACTTTATCTTTTGTCAGTCCAATTGCGGAGATCTGATCACGCATTTTGTGGAACGAACGGTCTCTGAAAGTCTGAAAACGGTCGAGACGAAGCATGGCCATAAAGGAGGACCACAGTTGGCTGAAATCATTCAGGCGCTCAATGCTGAGCTTTGGCATCACGGCTTTCGGATCCTGCCGGATGAACGTTTCCTCCAGCCGGTCGAAAGCCTGTGCATCCATGATATATCTCGAGATTCCTTTCATCTGCTGGAATGAACTACCCCCGGAAAACAGGAAACTCTTTGATTCTGAGAATATTTTATCAGGATTGGCAATCAGCAATACCTCCAGAAGAAATGCCCCTACCGAGTAAGCAAAAAAATCAACCGATGCACCGGCTTTGAACAATGGGTGCCCACCATTCCTGATTTCACGGGTAAGTGAGATCAGATCGTAGCAGCTTTGCAGACCCGAGGTGCAAAACCACTCGGGATGTAAATCCAATCGGGTACTCAAAGCTGCATTGACTGATGTGGAAACTGCATTCAGAGGAGTATGTTCGGTCCGGTATAAAGAGACTTCCTGCATGGCACGGGGATCGCTCCAGTAACCCGGTGAGCGGTTTACATGGAAAGCCATTGGAAATAAAATCACTGCTTTCCCGGTATTTTCACTCAGATATTGCGCCCAATACAGGTATTTGTTCCAATTTCGCTCATTCAATCCATGTAACAGGACAATTGCTCCATCGGCAATTTCCTTGTTATCAGGTATGAAAACCGGATAGGTAAAATCATAGTTGCCGTCAAAAGAACGCTGCAACAATCCGGAGTAATTCTCTGCTTTCAAAGCGGATGTTTCAGCAAGCTTTGTTTCCGGTTTAATTTCCGAATGAAAACCAACATGGACGATTCTGGTAGTCGTCCCCGGAATCGAAATTTCAGGTGCCTTTAAATCATAGCACGACTTTAATAACATCTGATTTTCAAAATAATCCATCATCTCTTTAAATTTCTGACAGCAAATTTAGATTGCCGGAAATGGCCAGTCAATAGAGCGGTGCCCAACCTTGCCCAAGGGTGATAAATCCAGACTTTTTGGGACGAAAGTTTATATACAGGGACGAAATCCAACGTGTTTTTTTATCCCAAACCATCACAACTTTGCGTATTATTGCCAGATGAATTGGAAGCGAATCATACCGGATTACTTTGTCAAACGCCGTAATACAGTGATTCAAATTGTATTCACCACCATTTTCGCTTATGTATTTATATTAGTTTACCATCCTTTCGGTTCTCAAAGCTGGTTTCAGATCAATTCAGGTCAGTTTGCATTCTATGCCGGGTCGGTGGTGGTTCTGGGTATGCTGGTTGTGATCATCAGCCGTGTGATTATGACTCAGATACAAAAACGTCATCCGATTACCGTTTCGGGATATGCGCTGATGGTGGCTTTGGAAATCCTGGCCATGACGGGCTTCTATATGATGATTCAGAAAGTGTTTTTAAAGGATGACCGGTTTTGGTTCGAGGTTTACTATACAGCCATTCTCAATACCAGCCTGATCCTTCTGATTCCGTATCTCATCAGCCTGCTCTACTTTGCCTGGCTCGATAAAAAACAAAATTTCGAGAAGCTTTTGGGAGCCAAACAGATGGAAACTGCCCCTACCCGGTTTGTGAACTTCAATGATGAGAACGGAGATATCAGGCTGACGATTCAACTCGACGACCTGCTTTATCTTGAAGCAAGCGAAAATTACGTTACCATTCATTATCTGGATCACAACCAGCCTGACCGCATGCTTTTGCGCACCAGCATGAAACGGATGGAAGAGCAGCTATCGGAATTTCCTGTTTCCAGGTGCCACAGATCATACATGGTTAATTTAAACCGGGTCAGACTTGCGAAAAAGACAAAAACAGGGATGGTGGTTGAACTGTCTGCGTCAGTACCAATTACGCTTCCGGTTTCCGAAACCTATAAGGATGATATTACAAAGACACTGAGAATGTAGTGCTTAATCGTATCGATACACTCCAAGGTTCCAATCCTGCATCCACCTAAGCACCGGCAACACCATTGTTATCCAGTCATATATCTCCGGGCCGGAATCCGGTAGCCGTAGTTGTTGCCGGTTTTTTGGTGAGATCAGTGGCCGGTTTTGCAAAAACACGGATGAACACTACCCCATGCGAAGGCACCTGTGCAGTAAAATTATCAGTAAACGTCCCGAGATCTTTCTGCCTCCATAAATCTCTTGCCTTTTGTGAACCTTTTAATCCGAGTTTGTTCAGGTCAAGTTTGTATTTCATGGATTCTTCGCCAAGGTTGAAAATTCCGATAGCCAGGCTACCATCGAAAAGCATTTTCGACCATACCTGGATATTACCATCGGTCAGGTCTCTGGCGGCTTGTTTTCCCAGCCTGTCCTGATCAACTGCCAGCACCTCATCATTGGTAATCAGGTTTAGGGTAAACTCATCCAGACGGGTCAGATCGCAGCCCAGCAACAACGGTGAAGAGAGCAGGCTCCACAAACTAATGTGCGTATATTGCTCATCAGGAGTCAACTGACTCTGATGAAGACTCGGGCCCCAGCCTACCCAACCCACCACCAGCATATCTGGATCGTTCCAATGTCCCTGACCGGCATAAGGTGCCTGAACGGTTTGGGTAAAACCACATGATTTCAGGGATTCCCAGCTGTCATTAATATCTTCAGTCGTTCTCCACAGATTACCTCCTACTTCAGCTCCCCATTTCCAAACCTCGCCCATCCCATACTGGCAAAGGCTGTAAACGATATCCCGGCTCGATTTCCGGATTACATCCCTCATAATAAAATAGGGTTTCATCAATTCATCTTTACCGGTATTCTTAGCGATCTGGTCGTATGAACACCAGTCATATTTCAGATAATCCACACCCCACGAGGCATAACTCTCAGCATCCTGAGCTTCATACTGATAGCTGGCCGCATACTTTCCGCAG
>JAQWAJ010000091.1 GCA_028707745.1 Bacteroidales bacterium
GGCCTATACCATTTCAGATATTTATATTAACGGCAAACTGGTTGACCGCTGTCCGATGAATTGCGATCCGGAATATCAGGTTTATGAAAAATTCGATCTGACTCCCTATTTCAGGAAAGGGGAAAACACGATATCTGCCGTTGTTTACAATTTCGGGATTGGCATGCACCACCGGATCAATGCCCGCGGCGGTTTTTTCTTCCAGGGAAAGGCATTTCTGCCGGATCATTCCACCCTCGAAATAAACAGCGACGGGAGTTGGATGACCACGACCCATCATGGTTGGGATACTAATGCTGAATTCAGGACCGGTACGGCCAAGGGTGCTCCGAACCTCATCGGGTTTATTGAAAAATTTGATGCCCGCAAAATGCCTGAAAACTGGCAGGAAAACGGATTTAATACAACCGGATGGCAGCCGGCGCATGTGATCGGAACGCCCCCTCTGGCTCCATGGAACAATATCGTTTTAATTGAACGGCCATCCTTGTTCCGCGAACAGGTATATCCGGTTGATCACTGGTATGTTAACGGATGGGTGGTTTATGATTTTGGCAAGGAGGTTACCGGAGTGCCGGTAATCAGTCTGACAGCCCTCAAAGAGGGTATCGATATCACGATCGGAACGGCAGAGCGGTTAAACCCTGATCGCACGGCTGATTTCACGCAAAGAGTAAGATATGAAGATCATTACATTACCCGTTCGGGCGAGCAGAAATGGAATCCTTTTACCTGGCGCGGGTTCCGTTATCTGACGTTCCCGGTGAACAACGACATTCTCATTCAGGAGATATCCATGACCAACCGGCATTTTGCCGTGCGGGATGAGGGAGCTTTCGACTGTTCAGATCCCCTGCTCAACCGCATTTGGAGCGCCGGACGAACAACCCTCAGGTGGTGCAGTCAGGATACTTATATGGATACTCCCTGGAGGGAACAAACCCAGTATATCGCAGGGGATTCGCGCTTTTTACTGAAATATGCATTTTATGCATCCGGAATGAGCTCGGAATTTCTGACCCGTTACAATATTTTGTCGGGCGCCTGGTCGCAGCGCTGGAGCCCTGAGGGCGCCATACGATCACGCTACCCCACCGACTGGCTGCTTGGCGAGGGAACATCCGGATATCTGATCGACTATGAGTTCGAATGGGTGATCATGCTGAATGAATACTACCGGTACTTTGGCAACAAGGATCTCATCCGGCAGATTTATCCGAATCTGGTTAAACTGATGAGCCATTTTGAAACCCTGACCGGCAAAGAACATGGGGTTCTTTCCGATCTCCACGGATGGATCGTTCTCGATCATCCCGACACCTATCCGATGGATCAGACCCGGGAGATCACCGGTCTGAATTGTCTGTACTATGCGGCACTCAACGAAGCATCATATCTGGCTAACGAAGTCATGGACGATAAAGCTCAGGCAAAAAAATGGAACGATCAGGCCATCAGGCTGAAAAAGAATATTCAAAAGTATTTCTGGTCACCCGAAAAGAAATTGTATGCCGATAGCTACGGGAGCAAACAGTTCAGTCAGCAAACGCAGGTTTATGCTCTTTTGTATGGTCTCGTAAAAGACGAAGACCGGGCCTTAGTAATCGATTATATTGCCAGTCAGGATAGACATAGCGAGATGTCGTTTGCCTATTACGTGGTTTACTCCATCTTTGGACAGAAAGAGCAATGGGCGTTGGATTATATCCGTAAATACTGGGGCGGTCAGATGAAGCTGGCCTCATTCAACGGGGGATGGCAGGAGGGTTGGAATGTTGAAGAGTGGACCGATGACATTGGTTCAACGTCGCATGCCTGGTGTTCGGGCCCAACAGCGCTTTTACCCCAGAAAGTACTGGGCGTTGAGCCGATTTTGCCCGGCTGGAAAGAGTTTACCATTGCTCCGCGGACCGGCGATCTGAAATGGGCAAAAGGAATTATTCCGTCACCGGCAGGTGATATCAATGTCAGCTGGACCCGCGAGAGCGACCAGTTGCTGCTATCTGCAGAAATCCCGGCAGGAACGAAAGCCACTATCAGTTTACCCGGAGAAGATGTTCAGATCAATGGTAAACCGGTTTCTGAATATCCTGGAGTTGAGATGCTGACAGGTGAACCTGGAAGAGTTGAGTTTAAGATTGGAGCCGGGAAATATCGGGTGACAGCGGTTAAGTAAAGGGAGCTTGTGTGGTTAGGGACGGGATCCCGACTTTCGTCGGGATGACAATCTGTTACTTCATCGTAATCACCATCTCTCCTCCGGCAACGATTTCCTGATGGGTGATGTACATCCGGTCGAGCAACTTGCCATTAAGGCTGACTGATTGGATATAGAAGTTCTTATCATTCAGATTTTCAGTCTTTACCGTGAAGGTCTTCCCTCCCGGCAAACTGAGGATCAGCTTGTTGAATGAGGGTGTTCCGATCTGATAAATTCCATCGGCCGGGTTCATCGGGAAAAATCCCATCGCGCTGAATACGTACCATCCCGACATCTCGCCGCAGTCTTCATTTCCACAAAGTCCATCGGGTTTATTGGTGTACAAGGTGGTGCAGATCCGGTGGATGATCTCCTGTGTTTTTGCCGGTTCGCCTGCAATATTATACAGATAGGCTACGTGGTGGCTGGGCTCGTTTCCCTGGGCATACTGGCCAACCATGCCGGAAATGTCGGGGGATGCGTTGGCGCCCTGTACCTTTTCGGTGGTATTGAACAGCGAATCCAGACGGGATAAAAATTTCTCTTTCCCGCCCATCAGGCTGATCAGATCCTGAGGATCCTGAGGCACAAACCAGGTATATTGCCAGGAATTTCCTTCGGTGAAATCGTGGATTTCATGGCTGCTGTACAACGGATTGAAATCCTGCCGCCAGCTGCCGTCCGACATGCGGCCGCGCATGAAGTGGGTAACCGGGTCAAACACGTTGCGGTAATTCTGCGAACGGATCATAAAATACTTATAATCATCCTCTTTCCCCAGTTTTTTAGCCATCTGGGCGATACACCAATCGTCGTACGCATATTCCAGGGTCTGCGACACCGACTGATTTTCAAGATCAGCAGGGAGATAACCGTAGGTCCGGTAGTTTTTCAGTCCGCGCCCGTCATCCATGGCGCTCTTCTTCATCGCTTCAAAAGCTTTTTCGTAATCAAAGGCAATCCCTTTAAAGGCAGCATCAACGATCACCGGAATAGCATGATAACCGATCATACAATTGGTTTCGCAGCCTTCGAGCGTCCACACCGGTAGTAGTCCGCTCTCATCGTAATGGGCCAGCATGGCTTTGATAAAATCCGGAAGGCGCTCAGGCTGTGTCAGGCTAAAAAGCGGATTGGCAGCTCTGAATGTATCCCAGAGGGAATAGACCGTATAGTTTTTCCAATTCTCGGCTTTCTTAACCGTGCGGGCAGTGTCGCTACCCCTATAGCGGCCATCGGCATCAGAAAACAGAGCCGGAGCTATCATCGTATGATACAGAGCCGTATAAAATGTCTCTTTCAGATCAACGTTTTCAGATTCAGCCTGTACTTTTGCCAGTTCCCGGTTCCAGGCCAGGCGGGCAGCTTTCTTTACCTCATCGAATTTCCAACCCGGATTTTCCGCGATCAGGTTATTCACCGCACCCTTTTCATCAACCGGCGAAAGGGCCACTTTCACCATCAGCTCACCACCCTTATTGCCAAACGAGAATATAGCTTCAGTAAATATACCGCCGATGGTTTTCAGTCCCGGATTATCGAGACCGCTTTCCAGCAGTTTATATCCGGTCATTGGTTTCGAGAAGGCGGCTGCGAAATAGACCTGCTGATTATTTGCCCAGCCTTGTGATAGGCGATAACCAGTTATTAATGTGTCGTTTATAACCCTGATAAGCGTATTCACCGGCCGGTCCCAGTTAATGGCATAGCCCAAATCAAGCATCACATTCATATTAGAGCCATCCGGATATTGGTAACGGTGAAATCCGGTGCGTTCAGTAGCGGTCAGCTCCACTTCAATCGGATTCTTTCTGGTCAGGGCATCACGCAGGATCACCTTATAGTAGCCCGGCGAAGCCGCTTCTTCCTGATGGGAAAAGATCGATTTGAAACGTTTGTGAAATACCTGTCCCCCGTGATATTCATTCTTTTCCAGATTTGAGGTGGTGGGCTGTATCAGGATGTCGGCCAGGTCACCAATTCCGGTACCACTCAGGTGCTTATGAGAGAATCCCACAATGATCGAATCGGAATAATTATATCCCGAGCACCAGTCCCATTCACTCTGTCCGTTATCCGGACTCAGTTGCACCATTCCAAATGGCACCAGGGCGCCCGGAAACGTGTGCCCGTGTGCTGCTGTCCCGATAAACGGATTTACGAAGCGGGCATTATCGACGGGTAGATCGGATGCACAAGAGAACAGAAAGAGCGGAAGGAAAACGATCAGGAGGTTGGAAACGGATTTTTTCATGGCATCAGGTTTGTCGTTACGCGTTACGCGTAATGCGTAACGGATTTCGGTGTAGGGGGCGAGCCGCGCTCGCCCCACTATTTTCCAAATCACACAACGTATAAAATCAAGCATTTCCCGCATCGTACTGATCCCAGGCCAAAGCACTGGCACCGAGCACGGCGGAACTTTTTGAGGTCAGTCCGGAGGCTAGTAGTTTCACTTTGCCCCGGTATATCGAGAGCAGGTTATCATGGAAAGCACGCTGAGTGGGTTCCATGATCAATCCTTTGGCCAGGGCGAGCCCGCCGAACAGGAAAATCGCTTCAGGGTTTGTATGGGCCACCAGGTCTGCCAGTTTGAGCCCGAGCATTTCACCGGTATGGTCGAATGCCCGTTTCGCCAAAACATCCCCGCGCTCTGCAGCTTCGGCTATATCGAGCGATGTCATCTCATTAAAGCTCATGTCGCGCAGTTCCGATGGCTCAATCGAGTCGGACATGATTTTAAAAAGGGTCCGTTTTAAACCGGTGGCAGAAACATAAGTCTCGAGGCATCCATAGCGGCCACATCCGCATTCACGGTTGGTTTTCCCCGGACGAACAATCGTATGCCCCACTTCGCCGGCAAATCCATCCTGGCCATATAGCAGTTTCCCATCGATCACGATTCCACTACCCAAACCGGTTCCAAGAGTGATTACGGCAAAATTTTTCATCCCTTTGGCTTCCCCGTAGATCATCTCCCCTACAGCAGCAGCATTGGCATCATTGGTCACCAGAATCGGCAAATCAATATGTTCCCTCAGCAAATCGGCTAACGGGGTAATTCCTTTCCATTGCAAATCTGCCGGTTCTTCAATGGTTCCCTTGTTGATATTGCCCATCGGCGCGCCAATACCAATTCCGATTACCTCAACCGGTTCAGGCAAACTCCTTTCGAGAAGCCTCACCTTTTCAGCAAGAGCTGCCACAAAAACCTCAGGTTGAGGGAAATCAGATGTCGACAAACGGTCTTCTCCAAGGCAGCTGCCTTCCCGGTCAACAAATGCGATGTCGGTGTTGGTTCCACCGATATCGATGCCCAGTGCTACTTTTCTCATATAAGGTTAGGTTAGGTTAGTGTTGGCAAAATACGCAATTATGCGTCCTTACCTACAATACATATTCATTACCGATCTTACGGGCACGAACAGGTTTATCCAGGTCGATGCCCAGAGCCAGTCCTATATCTACCAATAAGTTCCATCCGGCGGCCAGTTCAACGTAAGGCGCCATTTTCCCTGCATCGGGAATGAGAACTGTCGGGAATGAGGTCTGTCGCGAAGAGAGGGCTATCACTTTCATACCGACGCCCTTAACCAGGCACTCCATGAATTTTGCTTCTTCGCTGGCATAAGGTTCAACGATGATCACCACCTCATTTTTATCCATGACCTCTTCAATTCCGTGCACGGCATAGGTTCCTTCGAGGAAATCCGATTTTTTGCGGGTGATTTCATTGGTTTTCAGGGTAAGTTCTTCCACCACACCGTTGTTCCGGCCTGCAAAATAGATCATATCGGCATTTTTAACCATCTGAACCAGGTCGGGGTCTATTTCGAGTGTGAGAGCTTCTTCAATCTGATCGGGCAATTCATCGAATCCACACATGCATTTGCCCAGCATCTGACGAATCATCGCATCATAGAACAGTCCCTGCTCGACGACCGATTTTGTGGCAGCTACGGCATCTTCCTTTCCGCAGTTGAGTACATGGGTTTTGTGGGCAAGGGTGGCCAGTTTGGTACCTTCGTTGGCAGTCAACCCAAACAGTGCACTGTGTTTTTCTTCCTGCAGCTTCATCAGAAGCCTGATCACCTCTTTGGTCTGGCCCGAATTGGAGGCGCAAAAAACGGCCAGGTCTTTGAGCATATATTCCATAGCCTGGGTAGATCCATCGGTGAAGATCGGAATCATGCCACCCCATTTGAGGTTATCATACATGGCCCTTTTGGCCGGGAAAATCCGGCTGCTTCCCTCACCGGTCAGAAAAAGGCCTTTTTTTGTCAGGGCCATTTCTGCAAAAGGGGTTGCTACTTCGGGATCAAATTTCCTGACTACCTCGGAAGTTTCCAGCATCTCACGGACCAAGGCAAATTTCGAATACTTCGGATTATTTAAATTCATGACTTAAAAATTTAATTATGCGCGTTGCACTATTTGGTTCGCTGCGCTCACTAATTTTGCTCGCTGCGCTCACTAATTTTGTTCGCCTTCGGCTCACTAATTGGCTCGGCTATCGCCTCGCTAATTGACCCGCTAATTGACTCACCGGATCGTTGATTAGTGAGCGAAGCGAACCATTTAGCGAGGCGATAGCCGAGCCAATTAGTGAGCAACGCGAACCAATTATCATTTACTATATTTTACAAACTCTTTCAACTCTTCCTGCAGTACCAGGTCTTTCTGGAATCCTCCACCCAGATGTTGCCAGAAAACTTCGGCATAATCAACACCCACCGAAGTACCATAGTCTTTATTTCCCTGGTAAACTGAACCAAAGAAATCATCCATCTTATGCATCACATGCATGAGTTCTTTTTGAGATTCATGGTGCTGCAGCATCTCCTGCTTGGTATCCATCACC
>JAQWAJ010000092.1 GCA_028707745.1 Bacteroidales bacterium
CAAAGAATTGGCAAATATAGTAGCAGAAGTATATCAGGGTTTGGGCTATCGTTTGATCGAATTGCCAGAGTCATCTGTTGATGATCGGATTGATATTATTTTGAAGGAATTGAGAAGTATCGGAGCCTGGTAAACCAGCAGGTTCTATTGAGCGACAAAGTGATATATGATATGTCCCTGTTGCAGGTTTTTCTCGGTGGTGCTGAAATTAAAACGGGTGCGTTTGGCAGCATCGGTAGCAGCATCAATAAAGCAGGGATCCTGAGTATCGGTGCCTGAGCGGTTAATCGAAGTCCACTCAACCTTTCCCCGTTGTCCAACCCGGATGTCAACCTGAACAGTAGCGCCCCCCCTGCACTTATAAACAGGTATGGGCAAATAGGCTACTTTGCGGTTATCCAGTTTATAATAGATGTTGGTTGGGCCTTTATAAACCTGCTCTTCCTGAATTTTCTCTGATTTATAGAAATCGATCGGTTTAGCTTCAGTCTTGGGCATCTCTTTATCATCAGGATTCAGGTTGTTTTCTTTGATTATCTCACGAACAGCCTGACCTACACGGTTTTGTGCTTCTCTGGCAGCTGCTCTTTTTGAAATGCCAGAGCTGGGAACCTTGTAATCTTTATAATCATCATATCTTTCAACACGGTCTTCAGCCTGATTAACAGCAATGTTTCTTGCCTGGCGGGCAGCTGATCTGTACCGGTTTTCGGCCGGCCCCGACTTGGTGATTTCAAACTTCGGAAGTTCCTCGATGAGCTTCATCTCAATCATAGCAATGGTTTCCTGTTCATGCTGAGCCTGGTAGACTTTTGTGGTGAGGAAAATGACCAGTAAAACCATGTGAAAGAGCACGGTGCCAAGGATACCGTACTTTTTCTCCGACCAAAATTTTATGAATGAAGCTTTTGTCAAAGTGAGTAACTCAATAATGCTTGTTTTGCCGCGCTAAAGTAGTGATTATCCTTATGGATAAAAAAGAGGGATGCCCTGAAATTGGGCATCCCTCAGGATCGAAGAATATACAGTAAAACTAATATTTTCGGATCTGTTCCTCATCGCGAACGATGATTTCCGGTTTGCCTTCCCAGGTGTTGATCAGGCCAACTACCCAGATATATTCGTCTTCAAAGTACCATTTTGGACTCCGTGTGATTTCGCGGGCTACCTGCTTCGGAATCACTACGCTGATATCCTGATAGGGAAACGGGGCTCCAACATAGAGCAGATAATTATCATCTTCAGGCGAATAGTAAACCTCATCTACCTTACCGTAAACTCTTCTGACTGTTCCAACATATTCCTGAGCTTCGTATGCAGAAATGGTTTCGATCGGAGTGCCGAACTCCATCTCCCAGGTATCATGGGTCGGATAATAGTACATGAAGCGGTGAAACAACAGCGGAGTCCAGATCAGGTCAATGTGTACCGGATGGCGGTGATAATACCGTTCCCTCCTTAGATCAAATGGGACCATTTCATAATGATGATGGAAACGGATGTCGCGTATGTGTCTGTGAATATACCAGTTATGATATGCGGTATAATCATTTCGGAACTCATCAGATCTTCTTAAGCTTTCATAATTATCATAATCAAGCTTGTATTTGCGTGATGCAAAAACTTCATCATTCTGGTGGCGAACAACAGTTCCGTCGTCACGGGTAAGTGTCCCTCTGCCTTCACGGTAGGTTCTCGATGCAGAAGAAGTGTTTACTTTAACAGCTCTGTTGTCGGAACGATCAGATTCTATGATAGTTCTGGCTGGGGTAGCTCCATTGTCAGTTCTTCTTTCGGAACGGTTTGTGGTCTGTTGCCGGCGATCTGCAGATCCGGTTTCTTTGCGCTGATCGTTGCTGGTTCTGACTCTCTTCTGATCATCGTTGCCGGTTTCAACCCGTGAACGAGTGGCTGATCGGGTAGTGGAGATGCTTCTTTTTTTATCATTGCCTGACCGTACTGCTTTGCTCTCTGACCGGGTTTGTTTATTATCAGTCGAGGAAGTGGCTTTTCGTTCAGATTTTTCCTTTTTATCTGAAGATCTGTTAACTGATCGTTTTTCAGATTCTTTTTTATCGCTGCTTTTTTCTGATTTCGCTTTTTCTCTTCCTGATCTGGTGGCTTGTGGATAAGCAGTTATTCCTGCCATCAGAATCAATGCGAAGATTAATAACTTTTTCATCTTGTTGGTTTTTGAGTTTGCTTGCATATCGATATAGCAAATGACTTGCCAAAACGTTTAAAACGGATTGAATTTTTGAAATTTCTTTAACCAGGGAAAGATTTACCAAATTCTAAGCTCGATATCACGTTGGTTCTGAGCCAATCAGGTTTAGCAGCCTGACTTGATTTACCAGGATATCGTAGATATATAATGTTCCTATAATTAATATTATGTTAAATGGTAAGTAGTAAAGAAAAGGGATAGTAAAACTGCCCCTTCTCCTTGAATTTATTTCAATGTATCCATTCTCTTCTGTACTTCATCAAGCTTGTCATTCATTTTAAACCTGTAATACAACAGTTTTAATCCGGTCAGCAAATCGCTGTCTGTTTTGTTGATTTCATAAGCTTGTTCAAAATATGGCATTGCTTCTTTAAAGAAATTATCAGCAATAGCAACAGCAGCTTTATACCCGGCTTCATCGTTCAGCGGTATGGCGTTGGCCTTATCGTTGGCAACAACTCCCTGGTTAAAATAAACAGTACCAACATTATAATAACCATTGAAATTCTTCGGATCGAGCTGGATCATCTTTTTATAAGCTGCAATCGCTTTTTCAGTATCCCTATCCTCTAAGGCCCTGCCGTAAACCTGCCACAGACTGGCATTGGAGGAATCTTTCTCAATAGCTTTTTCAACGAAACCGAAAGCACTTGCAACATCTTTTTTGCCCAGATAATAGTTAATCATGGCAATGTAAAGGTTAGCCGAAGTATCAGGATATTTTTGAATTCCAGCTTCATAGCTTTTCAACGCAGATGCTGAGTCTCCCTTTTCGAGGTAGATCAGTGCAAGATAATGGAACACTTCGGGTCCGCCATAATTGAGTTCTATGGATTTATTGTAGTATTCAATTGCTTTTTCATTCAACCCGGCTTCATCAGCGGCCAGTGCGGCATTAAAGAATGATCCGGTGTCAAGTTGATGAATATAAGGCAGTTTCCCTATGGCAATAACCGTTTCAAAAGATTCTACGGATTCAGCGAATTTTTTATGTTCAAACTCGGCCGATCCTTTGTTAAAGAAATCAGCACTGGTACGGGTCAGTTCGAAATGGAGCTCGTTTTCGAATCTTTTATTCACATCCAGTTCCTTTGCTTTCACAAATGACAGGTAGGCCTGTTTTAAAGGATTTGGATCTAAATTGCTGAATTCAGGCTTTTTCGATTGATAGATTTTGTAGTAAACCTGCCCACGATAGTACCATGTTTTAGCTTCTCCGGATGTTTTAGGATGAACGGATGCCTCATCAATCGCCTGTTTAGCTTTATCAAGCTCATTATATTCCGGCTTCATCAGGTTAAAAGCCGTAACGACCTTATTACTCTGTCCAAATGCAGAGCTGAGGCCGATGACGCTTGCAAGAAGAAAAATAATTTTTTTCATGTCGGAAAATATTTCAAATTATCGTCAAAAATATTACAAAATATACGGTTATAATGGTCCATTATCAATTATAATACCACAATTGTCAATTGATAAGCCTATTCATTATCAATCTGATCCTCAGGATTGATTTCTACATCATCAGGATCCACTTCACCTTCTGACAAATCATCCTTGTTCTCATCCGTGTTATCGCTGTCAACTTTAGCTACCGACGCAATGACATCGTTGTCTTTCAGATTAATCAGTCGCACTCCCTGAGTGGCCCGGCCCATGATTCTCAATCCCGCAACAGTCATTCTGATAGTCAAACCTGAACGGTTAATAATCATCAGGTCGTT
This sequence comes from Bacteroidales bacterium, assembly GCA_028707745.1. Lineage (GTDB taxonomy): Bacteria > Bacteroidota > Bacteroidia > Bacteroidales > UBA12481 > UBA12481. Next base: position 3,952 of record JAQWAJ010000092.1, read on the forward strand.
CTCATCTGTGACTCCCAGTAAAGCGATCAGACTTCCGGTTTTATCCGTTACATTGATGGTTTTAACACCCTTCCCGCCCCGGTTGGTTATTCGGTAATCCTGAATGCTGGAACGTTTTCCGTATCCGTTTTCAGATACTACCAGAATATCACGGTCCGCGTTTTCAACGCAAACCATTCCGATAACTTCGTCATTGGCACCCGCCAGAGAAATACCCCTTACACCGGATGCCGTCCGGCCAACCGGCCTGACTGTGCTTTCATGGAACCGGATAGCCTTGCCCGACTTAATGGCCATCAATACCTCATGGTTTCCGCTGGTCAGGCTGGCTTCGAGAAGCTGGTCACCATCTTTAACCGTTATGGCATTAACCCCGTTTTGCCGTGGCCGTGAATAGGCTTCAAGAAGGGTTTTCTTGATAACACCTTTCTTGGTGCACAGAATAACGAAATTGTTGTTGATATACTCCGGATCGTTGAGGTCACCTACACGGAGGTATGCTTTCACCTTGTCTTCCTGCTCGATATTAAGAAGATTCTGAATGGCTCTTCCTTTTGAAGTACGCGTACCCTCCGGAATTTCATAAACCTTCAGCCAGAAACACCTGCCTGATTCAGTAAAGAAGATGATGGTATTATGCATCGAGGCAATATATAAATGCTCGATAAAGTCCTCATCCCGGGTATGGCTACCCTTCGAGCCTACCCCACCCCTCGATTGGGTTCTGAATTCGGTGAGCGGTGTTCTTTTGATATATCCCATGTGACTGATAGTCAGAACCATATCTTCGTCAGCATAGAAATCTTCCGGGTTGAAATCTTCTGATGCATAAACGATTTCGGTGCGCCTCTCATCACCATATTTTTCCTTGATCTCAAGAAGTTCAGTCTTGATAATCTCCATTTGAAGAGCGTTATCTTCAAGAACCTTGTTCAAATAGGCAATCAACTCCATCAGTTCTTTGTATTCCTGACGGATTTTATCGCGTTCCAAACCTGTCAACTTCTGCAGACGTAGTTCCAGTATCGCTTTAGATTGAATTTCTGACAGTTGGAAGTTTTCCATCAGTCCGACTTTTGCATCCTCCGGATTTTTCGAATTACGGATCAAAGTGATGACAGCATCCAGATGGTCGAGAGCAATCAGTAAGCCTTCGAGAATATGCGCCTTCTTCTGAGCCTGATCAAGATCAAAGCGGGTGCGGCGTACAATCACATCATGCCGGTGATTGATAAAATGATCGATGAGGTCACGCAGATTCAGCATCATAGGACGTCCGTGAACGAGAGCGATATTGTTGACCGAGAATGAAGTCTGTAAAGCAGTCTGTTTGTAAAGGTTATTCAGTACGACATTGCCGATAGCCTCTTTCTTCAGATCATAAACAATCCGCATACCGTTACGGTCGGATTCGTCATTTACATTTGAAATCCCATCAATCTTCTTCTCATTGATCAAATCGGCTGTTTTCATGATCATTTCAGCCTTATTCACCATGTATGGGATTTCTGTGATCACGATTCTTTCACGCCCGTTAGGTGCAGTTTCTATATTAGCCTTACCCCTGACCACGATTCTGCCCCTACCTGTCTCAAATGCTTCTTTTACCCCCTGATATCCGTAAATGATGCCACCAGTAGGGAAATCAGGCGCTTTGATGTATTTCATCAGTCCTTCGATAGTGATCTCAGGATCGTCGATAACCGCAATAATGGCATTGATTGATTCAGAAAGGTTATGAGGAGCCATGTTGGTAGCCATACCCACAGCAATACCGGATGATCCGTTGATCAGCAGGTTTGGAATCCGGGTTGGCATCACCGATGGTTCTTCGAGGGTATCATCGAAGTTTAGGTTCATGTCGACTGTATCCTTTTCCAGATCAGCCATAATATCTTCTGCCATTTTCTGAAGCCTGGCTTCTGTGTACCTCATGGCAGCCGGACTGTCGCCGTCGACTGATCCGAAGTTTCCCTGGCCTTCGACCAGAGGATACCGCATTGACCAATCCTGAGCTAAACGAACCATGGCCCCATATACGCTGCTATCCCCATGTGGATGGAATTTACCCAATACTTCACCGACGATACGGGCTGATTTCTTATAAGGGCGGTTGGCGCCTACGCCCAACTCATTCATACCAAAGAGCACCCTGCGGTGTACGGGTTTCAAACCATCCCGGACATCGGGCAATGCCCGGGCAACTATAACCGACATCGAATAATCGATATAAGAAGATCTCATCTCCTCATCGATATTGATTCGGACAATTTTTTCGCCTGTTACCATAAGTCACTAATAATAAACAATATACACTAATAATTTCAAAATAGCAAAGTAGCACAAAAGTACCAAAAAAATCGACTCCGAAGTATGTAAAATACATATATTTCCTTTGTTTGCGTTGTTGAAAAATGGCGCAGTATTTGTTTTCACGTAGACAGATATTTTATTAAATTTATTTTTTTATGAAAGCGCCTGAGCATAAGTGATTAAGCTTTGATTTGAGAAAAACATGGATGTTCTGGTTGACAGAATGACAGTCAAATTATGGCAGGTGCTAACGGTAAAACAACAATTATATGGATCCAAATTTCCCAAAACAGATACATGACGTATTGGTATTCAGTCAGGAAGAAGCAATTCGTTTGGGTAACGAGCAGATTGGCCCTGAGCATTTCTTTTTAGGCATTCTCCGTGCAGGGGAAAGCGATGCCATAGATGTGCTGGTTAATCTGGGCGCTGATCTTCCGAAAATTAAAAAGATGATCGAACAGAGAATACGGGTGAATGATCCGGATAAGGATCTTAAAATAAAGGATTTGCCTCTGTTGAAGCCAGCCGAGAGAATCCTGAAGCTTGCCTATTTTGAGGCCCGCGATGATGAACCGCAGAAGGTGAGTACGGTTCATCTGCTTCTGGCGATACTGAAGGATGATACATGCATGGTAACGCAGATTCTTGAAGAGATGAGCATTAATTATAATGTTGTAAAGCAGCATCTGCAACAAGAAGATCTTCCCAGCGACAAAGCTGACTATCATGATGAGGATGATGAATCGGAGGGCCCTGCAGATCCGGTTAAAGGACAGTCA
>JAQWAJ010000093.1 GCA_028707745.1 Bacteroidales bacterium
TACCCCTGAGGTTTTATCGCGATGGTATTGGAACCGAAAATCCGGTCGAAAGCTTCATCACCGATGTACAATTTCGGGATGAGACCCTGCTGTGTCTGGAACTATTCTCCACCGACCCGCTGTTTCCAGTAATCCTTTACCGAGCGGTTAAAATCATACTTCCGGTATTGCTCCGGAGTTAAAAAATACGGATCTCCAAAATTCTGTTTTCCAAGCTTTTGCTGAAAAACGTAATCGTTTTTATCCGGATCGTAATCGATGTTCGAGGTCAGGTTTTTCGGATCCTTGAGGAACAAAGGTGACTGGCGGTTGGTATAGAGGTCATAAGGATATCCCTTGGCCGATGGAATTGGGAAACGAATCTGCGAAGAGGTGTCCCGTTTGATGGGTTCCACACTTTTCTTATCCGTGTTTTTCGCGCCGTTCTGCTGGGCCGTCAGTTTGAATGGCAATACCAACATGACAACCAAAATGAATGAAAGGCTGATCAGTTTATGAATCGAAGATCTGTACTGCATTGAGGTTCCCATGAAGCGATTAAAGTTTTTTCAAAGCCAGCTTGACCAGTTCTTCGGCCCCGTTTAGCGGGTGTTCTTTCAGTATCGAATCCAGAACCTTAACCGATTCATTGCGACCGAACCCAAGCATGACCAAAGCAGATAACGCTTCATCTTTTGACGTATTGCCCATATCCGTCAAAATACCACCGACTTCTTCCGTTTTCCCGATTTTATCTCTCAGATCGATAATCACCCGTTGCGCGGTTTTTGCCCCTACCCCTTTCACGCTTTTCAGCAGGTTTACGTTGTCGGTTTGAACGGCCCTCCTGAGGTCGGCCGTGGTGAGGGATGAGAGCATCATACGGGCCGTGTTGGGCCCGATACCGCTGACAGATATCAGGAGACGGAACATTTCGCGTTCTTCACCGGTTGAAAAACCGAACAGAATATGAGCATCCTCCCGAATGACTTCCTCGATCAGGAGCGTGGCCTGTTCTTTACCCCGCAAGCTTGCATGCGTCTGCAGGGATATCTGTATGAGATATCCGATACCGCCCACTTCCAGCACGGCTATCGCCGGCGTCAACTCGCTTAGTTTTCCGGTTATATATTCAAAAATAGCCATTCCTTCAATGTAATCTACTGTGCACCAAGGGCATTCTTTTTAAGTTCACGATTGGCTTTCCGGGCTTTATAAATGTCGACGGCCATGTAAATAGCCTGCCTCATGGAATCGGGACTGGCTTTGTCGAGACCGGCGATTTCATAAGCGGTTCCATGGGCGGGTGAGGTGCGGACATACGGCAGTCCGGCGGTGAAATTGACTCCTGAATCAAAGGAAAGCGCTTTAAAAGGAGCCAAACCCTGATCATGATACATGGCCAAAACGGCATCAAATTTCTGATACAAACCCGATCCGAAATACCCGTCGGCAGCATAGGGCCCCAGAGCCATAATATTTTCCTTACGGGCAATCTCGATGGCTGGTTTGATAATTTCTTCCTCTTCGGAGCCTAGCAGCCCCTGGTCGCCCGAATGCGGGTTCAGTCCGAGAACGGCAATCCGCGGGGTTCCGATATTGAAATCGGTTCGCAGCGAATGATCGAGCAGTCTGATTTTCGAAATCACGGCTTCGGTGGTGATCGATGCAGCTACCTGCGATATCGGAATGTGTGTGGTTACCACTCCCACTTTCAGATATTCGCTGACCATCAGCATCAGCACATCGCCTGATCCCAGCTTTTCCTGCAGATACTCGGTATGCCCGGTAAAATTGAAATCCTTGCTCTGGATAGTATTTTTGTTGATCGGAGCCGTTACCAGCAGGTCGATCTGATGTTCAAGCAAGTCATTGACAGCCATTTCCAGTGAAATAAAGGCGGCTTCACCGGCATATCCTGATGGTTTACCCAGTTCAACCCGGGCATTGTCGTCGAGGCAATTGATCAGATTTGCCCTGCGGGGATTGGCTTCTTTGGCATTGGCCACGCTGTTCAGACTGAAATTGGGAATGTTCAGTGCCTTGCGATGGTAGGCCATCACCTTTGGAGAACCATACACCACGGGAGTGCAGATTTCGAGGATTCGCGGGTCAGTCAGCGCCTTGATAATCACTTCGTATCCGATTCCGTTTATGTCTCCCTGGGTAATTCCTACCCTGATTCTATGTTCGTCCATATTATTGACTTACAGTTGGTAATGTTTCGTAATGAATTCGAGCAGCAATCTGACCCCGGTTCCGGTGCCGCCAATTCCCCGGTAGCTTTCACGCGAGGTGAGGAAGGCTGTTCCGGCAATATCAAGATGAATCCAGGGGTATGCGGTAAAATGTTCGAGAAATTTTCCGGCAGTGATGGCTCCACCATATCGTCCGCCAATATTTTTGAGATCTGCGATATCCGACTCGATGAGTTTTGCGTATTCTTCCCAGAGGGGTAATCTTACCAAGCGTTCGTGAACCGAAAAACCAGCCTGAATAAGCTCATCGACGGTTTCATCCGGTGCGGTTGCCATAACGGCAGAGGCCTGTGATCCGAGTGCAACCTGCGCAGCCCCGGTCAGGGTAGCCAGATCGATCACCAGCTCCGGCTTGAATTTCTTTGCATAGCTCAACGCATCGGCCAGGATCAGGCGGCCTTCGGCATCGCAGTTCAGCACCTCAACCGAGGTGTTGTCATGCATCCTGATCACATCGCCGGGAGCATACGCGTTACCGTCGGGACGGTTATCCGTTGCCGGGATCAGTCCGATCGTCCTGACCGGCAAACCCATGCGAGCCAAAGCAATCATGGTTCCGGCCACAGCCGCGGCGCCGGCCATATCCGATTTCATCTCGTCCATGCTGTTGAGCGTAGGCTTGATGCTCAGCCCGCCCGTATCAAAAGTAATTCCCTTGCCAACCAGCACCAGCGGAGCCGTATTTACGGCATTTTCCGGCTCCCAGTTCAGAATGATAAAACGCGGCGGGTCGATACTTCCGCGGTTCACCGCGAGCAATCCGCCCATCCGGAGGGATTCGATCTGCGTTTTAACCAAAACCTCCACCATCAGGCCTGTTTCGCGGCAGATTTCCGACAGGTCGTCGGCCAGCTGCGGCGCATTCAGATATGAAGCAGGTTCATTGACCAGGTCGCGCGCAACCGTCACCGCATGAACCCACGAATTGATCTTCCGGATCATAGATAAGTCGCCGTTGTAAATCCCCAGGCGCTTAAAAGTGTGCCTCTTCTCCTCCGGTTTTGAAAAATATTTCAGAAACTGATAGTTGCTGAGCGCGATACCTTCGGCCAGGGCTTCAACCCAGGTGGCCTGGCCCGACCGGTTTTCAATAACCATTTCAAGCCAGTTATTCTGGCAGGCAATCTCATGAATCTCATATCCGCAAACGCGCCATCCCTCCAAAAGAGCCTCACCGGTATTCTTCGGATCCGGAATGGCGATCATATCACACTGACCAAACCGGTTAAGCTGGATGAGCTTCTGCTTATTATTCAAACACAGATCGATATACTCCTTCTCCGCAGGTGGCCATTCCTGTGCACGTACCTCATCGGCACCGGCAAACAGGAGAATGCGGTTCTGAGTAGGGATAATCTGATCGCAATTATACAGTAACATAAGAATATCACTTCTTTGAGGGTGCAAAGTTAAAAAAATCTGGCCCAAACAGATGGGAGAGCCTGACAATTAGCCTAAATTGCGGCGCCAGACCATCAGAATATGAGCAATACAAGCGTATTATTGGAGAAAGCCTACGACGGGGTGTTTTTAACCCCTGAAGAAGCCATGGATTTATACCTCCACACAGGGGATGGGGACCTGATGGAAACCGCTCACCAGATCCGTTTGAAACTGCATCCGGAGCCTGTGGTAACATGGATCATCGATCGTAATGTGAACATCACGAATATCTGCGTTTCCTTCTGCAAATTTTGTAATTTCTGCAGGCGTGCGGATGATTCGGATGCTTATGTCACCACCCTGGAGCAGTACCGTGAGAAGATCGATTACCTGTTTAGTGTCGGTGGGCGCCAGCTTTTACTGCAGGGGGGCATGCATCCTAATCTGGGACTAGATTTTTACACGACCCTGTTCAAGCGGCTGAAAAGCGAGTATCCCGAGCTTCTTCTTCATGCGCTGGGGCCGCCAGAGGTAGCGCATCTGGCCAAACTGGAAAAGACTGATTACAAAACCGTTCTGACGGAATTGAGAAAAGCCGGTCTCGACTCCCTGCCGGGTGCCGGAGCGGAAATTCTGGTTGACCGTGTGCGCAGGATCGTTTCAAAAGGAAAATGCAGTGCTGAAGAGTGGCTCGAAGTGATGCGCGTTGCCCACCGGATGAATCTACCAACATCCGCCACCATGATGTTCGGTCATATCGAAACCATGGAAGAGCGAATCGAACATCTTTTCCGGATCAGGGATCTGCAGGCGGAAAAGCCATCGGATAGTCCCGGGTTTCTGAATTTTGTTCCCTGGCCGTTTATGGACGAAGGCACCGTACTTCGAACGGAGATGAACATTCGCAATACAGTGGATACCCGGCAGTATATCCGGTTCATTGCCTTATCGAGGATATTGCTGCCGAACATCAGTCACATTCAGGCATCCTGGCTAACGGTCGGAAAAACAGCCGGACAGGTATGCCTGCATGCCGGAGCCGATGATTTTGGTTCGGTGATGATCGAGGAAAACGTGGTTTCTGCCGCCGGCGCCCAGAATAAGATGGATCCCGCAGGTATGCGAGAAGCCATCCGGGAGGCAGGATTTACCCCCCGGCGCCGGAATCAGCTATTTCTGGAAGAGCTTGACGATGTCGTTCCCGTTGGCGTACAAAACAAGAGCCAGCAGGATTAACATCCCGATGATCTGTGCCACTTCCATGAACCGGTCGCTCGGCTTTTTTCCCGTAATGATTTCGCCAAGAAGGAAGAATACGTGACCACCGTCAAGCGCCGGTATCGGCAGGATATTCAGCACCGCCAGCATGATCGACAAAAATGCCGTCATGTTCCAGAAAGTGTACCAGCTCCAGCTGGCCGGGAAAATATTCCCGATGGCGATAAATCCGCCTAACGATTTGTATGCCTCGGTTTGAGGAGTGAAAATCAGTTTCAGATCTTTCAGATACGACGAGATGGTCGAAATTCCCTTTTTTACACCGGCCGGGAACGAGGCAAAAAAACCATAATGAACTTTCTGCAATTCGAAGAACGATTTTGGATCCCTGGTATAAGCACCGATAGTGCCATCCTTGGATACGAGCAGAGGAATGTCCATTTTCTGACCGTTGCGGTCGATGTTGATGATCACCGAGTCGCCCTTATGTTTCATGATTTCCACCCTGAAAAGATCGAAATAGGGCAGATCCATTCCATTGATACCGATAATCCGGTCATCCACCTGCATGCCCGAATGTTTGGCCGGTTGCCCGGCTACAAAGCTCTTAACGACAAACGGATAGGCAAAATAAATAAACCCGCTCTTCCCTTTCGATTCCCTGTTTACTTTCAGATAATCGGAGACAAATGTACCCGGGATGGGAATATTCACTACCTGACCCCCACGATCGACCTGGATGGTTTTGGCTCCGCTGTAAACAATTTCAGGAACTACATCATGAAAATCCACAACCTCTTTGTTGTCCAGGGTCAGAATTTTATCGCCGTGCTGAAGGCCCATGTTGAGCGCCAGTGAATCGCAGATAATCCCGTACTTCAGGTTTTTAGTAGGCAGATAGGTATCTCCCCACGAAAAGAGCACCATCGAATAAACCAGGAAAGCAAATATCACATTGAACATCACTCCGCCCAGCATGATCAGGAGCCGCTGGCCCGAGGGTTTCGACCGGAATTCGTAAGGCTGCGGGGGCAGTTTCATGGCTTCCTTATCCATGGATTCATCAATCATCCCGGCGATTTTTACATATCCGCCCAGCGGGAGCCAGCCCACCCCATATTCGGTATCGCCCTTTTTCATTTTGAACAATGAAAACCACGGGTCGAAAAAGATGTAGAACTTTTCGACTCTGGTTTTGAAAAGGCGGGCAAAAATAAAATGCCCGAATTCATGGATGACTACCAGTAAGGAGAGGCTCAGTAGTAACTGGGCAGTTTTGATCAGGATGTCCATGGATAAGATATATTAAACAAATGATTGTGCAATTATACGTGCTTCTCGGTCAGATTCAATATAGTCAGATAAACCGGCTTCCGGCAAAAATGTTGCCTGCCGGATGGTTTTTTCGATAATTTCTGTCATTCCGTAAAAGCCTGCCCGGTCATGCAGGAAGGCATCCACGGCAACCTCATTGGCAGCATTCATCACGCAGGGCATGTTTCCTCCCCTGCGCATGGCTCCGAGGGCGATGGCGAGATTCGGAAAACGGGTGGCATCGGGAGCTTCAAAGGTCAGGTTCGGATAGTCCGGGAACTGAAATCGCGGAAACAGACTGGTCAGTCTTTTCGGGTAGCTCATGGCATAAAGGATCGGCAGTCGCATATCGGGAAGCCCGAGCTGAGCCTTGATCGATCCGTCACAATATTGAACCAGTGAATGCACGATCGATTGCGGGTGCACGATCACATCGATCTGATCGGGCCTCAGGTTGAAAAGCCATCGGGCTTCGATCACCTCAAGTCCTTTGTTCATCAATGTTGCCGAGTCGATAGAAATTTTTGCGCCCATATTCCAGGTGGGATGTTTCAGCGCTTCATGACGGGTAACCTCCGCGAGGGTGACTGCATCCAGATTCCGGAAAGGCCCGCCTGAAGCGGTAATATACACCTTTTCGATTTCAGCATGCTGTTCTCCTTTCAGACATTGGAAAATCGCCGAATGCTCCGAATCCACCGGAAGAAGGTCAACCTGATGTTCCCGCGCCAGTGCCGTCACGAGTTCACCCGCCACAACCAGGGTCTCTTTATTGGCCAGAGCGATCTGCTTACCGGCTTTGATGGCCCTGACAACCGGAAGCAAGCCGGCAAATCCGACCATGGCAGCCAGAACCATATCCACGCGTTCGCCG
>JAQWAJ010000094.1 GCA_028707745.1 Bacteroidales bacterium
AGAGGCAAAGCGGCTTGTAAAAAGCCAAATGCCGTACGCAGAAACAAATTGTTGAAGCACATCAGATAAAAACTGCGGCTCCACAACTTTGAAGGACTATTGTTTTCAGGTGTCATTGAGTGGCAATAAGGGTGATCGAGAAATGCGGGAAGTGCTGAATACACAGCACTTCCCACATGATCTCTACAGTTTGTAGCTTAGATTAAGTCCGCAATAGTAAGTTGCCGTATAGGGCCCCGGAATGAATAAGCCTGAATTCGTAGAATTGATATATACCGAAGTATAATACAAGCTGTTGGTCAGGTTATTAGCGCCGGCAAAAACATCCAGAGCAAAGTGTTTACCCAGAATGGTTCTGTAGCCAATCTTAGCATTTAGCAGCGAGAAGCTGTTCGTGTAATGCAGATTGTTGTAGTGCAATGGCATGGCATCAACCCATCTGTAGGTAGAATTCAGATAGACACCCCATTTTGATGCGATATCAACACCTGCGTTCAGCACATGAGGAGAAACACCGGATACCTTATGATCGGTATAATCCACGGTTTTGGCATTGTCGTTGTTATCGCTCCTGAAATTTTTATACTTAAAATCAGAATAGGTATAAGTCACAAATGGTTGAACCCGTGAAATCACTTTACGGCTATCGTTTATCAGTGAATATGACACATTCACTTCCAGACCGTTATCGATTTGTTCTCCGGTGTTGGTATAAAAAGTGTACAGGATGCTACCAGTTGAATCTGCAACTGATTGCGGGGTCAGCTTGTCGTTAACATCCAGTTGGAAAAGGGCCACCTGGTAAGAAAGCTTTTTGTTCAGCAAACTTCCTTTTGAACCGATTTCGTAAAGCATCCCGCTTTCAGGCTTAAGATTCATGTTCACTTCACCCAGATAAGGGATGGTGGTCATGGTGGTTGCAGGCGGTGTATAACCTTTACTGATGTTTACAAATGCAGAAACATTGTTGTTAAAGGTTTTCAGCAGAGACAGGCGCGGGCAAACCACAGGATCAAAAGATCGGGTACCTGATTGATCAGGATGCGAAGTATTCCCCGGATAACCCAAACCATCTGCAATGTCGAATTTAACTGAATTATAGCTTGCTCCGGCAGTAAGGATAAAATCATACGGCAGGATTACATCCCACTGAGTGAACAAATTGTTCTGGAATGTGGTAATCTCATTATCGGCATTCATGGCACCAATTTTATAGTCTTTGGTAAATCCGTAGTTCTTATAGAAAGAGATTGAATTCTGAATTTCGTCACCTACGGTTCCTTTAACTTTCACTTTTCCAATATCATACACAAAGTTAAATTCAGTACGTCCACCATAGTTTTGGTTGGCATAGCTTGAATATCCCACTGTGTACAGAGAGGTTTCATTAAATCCGCCATAAAACAGACTGGACAAATTGCTGATATGTTTCGAGAACTTGTAATGATGTGACATACCGACCCGACGGGAATCATATTCACTGTTAACATCAACTTTCAGGTGATTGGCAGCTGCAATGTTCTGTTTACCAAAGTACTGCGTACTATCGAGCTGTCCGGCGCTTCGGTCGTACAAATGAGCGTAAGAAGCATAAACCGAAAACGTCTGTTTATCGGAGGGCCTGAAAGTACCCGTGAACGAACCGAAATCCCGGTTCGAATTATTGTGTGGCCGGTAACCGTCATACGACTGGTGTCCATAGTTCACTACAATGGAGGACTGATTTGTTGCACTCTCAAGGCGGGTATTGGTTCGCCAGAGACCGTCGCTACCGACCAATCCCTGCTGAATGATTTTAGTACTCAGGGGTTCGGGCTGAACGGTGTACATTTTTAGGGTACCACCAATGCCGGCGCCATAAATACTGGAAGCTGAACCTTTAATAATTTCAGTTTGTCCGATAATCGTATAATCGATATCGTCGAGCAAAGTTTGTCCATCAGCGCTGGTAATCGGTATACCATTCAAATATGCTTTAAAACCGGCTGTTACGGTATTTGCCGAACTTCCGTACAAAGATGTTCCATACCCTCGAATGGTCATCCGCAAACCTCCTGAAATATTGCGTTTCTCCATCAGCACTCCCGGTTCGAGGTTTATAACCTTGTCAAAGAATACGCCCTCTTCACGATTCATCTGTCTTGGTGTGATAATCCCGATCGACTGAGCTTGCCTGAGGTTTTTATTCTCCTCGATGCGCGATGAATTAATCGATACTTCGTTGAGGTTGAAAGAGGCGGGGATCAATCCGATATTCAGTCCCTTCGACTGTTCAGAACATACAAATTTGTAAGCTTCATAACTCACATGTGTAACGGATATCTCATTATTTATCTGACAGTTGACTTTAAACTCCCCGTTCCCATCGGTTATAGTGTTTGCCCCACCCTTAACACGGATGCTGACATCGGGCAATGGGTTTCCGTTGTATGTATCAAAAACTTTTCCTGTTACCAGAACATTCTGCCCTGACACTGACAAGGAAAAGAATATTACGCCTAAAAAAATCAATAATTGTTTCATATAAATGGTTATCAGCAAATTCATTAAAAATTGAAAATGACAATACAATAACTGTTTTCAAATCAATGATTTATTAAAAAATCAAGATTTGAACAATCTCATTTTCATTCAAAACACAATACGGTAAAATGGAATTCAGGAGGCCTTGGGAGGGGGAATCAATTGATCCAGGATTATCGATCTGTAAGAATTCTGCTCATCATAATAGGTGAGAATAATCGCAGAAAAAGCCATATCATCGGCGGCAAAACCCTCTGCGAATACACTCTGAAACAACTTTTTGAAAACATTCTCAAAGTCCTTCCGGCGTTGAGGATTATCGTTCATGTGCTTTTGGACGTGTTTGTCAAGATCCGCAAAAAGCTTGCTTTCCTTAACATCCCGGATGCAATGATAGATGATGGTATCGTTTTTCAGTTCCTGTCTGACAATATCATACATTTCACCTTTGAACATAAATTCCTTGTCCTTTTTTGTCCAGAGTAAACCAGATGGGTCAGCGGCTGTGACCTGTATGGCAACCAGGTCTTTTTCCGGAACGCTTTTCTTGATGAGTTGCCGGACTTCCCTTCGGATCTGTTTTCGGTTGATTTCGAAGGAATAGTAATATCCAACCATGTTATATAGAAAAACGCAAAGTAATGATATGGATATTACTCTTTTCAACAATCCTCAATTATCGGGTGCGAATGTACTCCAAGAAATTCAAAATCGGGACTGCCCGCCAAATTTCGTATTCCGATGTATTTAATCAGGTTGGCGGATGCAACCGTTTTTGAAACCACTGCCGGACCGATCGCATGGTTTCCATCTGGTAGTTTGGGGTATGACGACGGCAGGAAGAGCGTTCCTCACTGTTTTCGGGGGCTCCCCATCTGATCTCGATGCCATCGTTGGGATTGTACGCCATTTCAAACGCATCCCGGCGTTTCAGGATCTCGGCAATCGTCAGGACTTGTTCCCGGCCATCGGTGCGGGTATAGGTGATGGAAAGTTCAGTGACCTTCTTGTCCAGCAAACTTTTCAATTTTTCTTTGGTCTGTTCCGGGGAGCTCAGTTTCGACATTTTGTAGTCTTGTGGGGAGCGAACGATCTTATCCGGAAAATCCAGTACGGCATCCATAGCGATCAGCAGCCGCAGATCACGGTTTGGCGTAGAGAAGTCCTCCCACTGGCCACCGGCCTGAAATACTCCGGCAGCGCGACCCGGCATCTGCACCATTGTTCCGGGATGTTCTTTCATGTATTTTTCTCCGGTGGAGACCGAGTTCACCCGGGTCAGGAGTTGTTCGTGCAACGCCTGAATCAGGTCGAGCAACGCCGCTTCAGGATCAAGCGGTTTGGGGTTGATGTTCCGCTCCATGGTCAGATAAAAGAGCTCGGGGTCCATCCCTTTTTGCTGGATAGAAAACGGTGCAAGTCCCTGATTTTTTGATATTTCCTCGTTTTTCAGCAGCCGGCGCTGGTTTTCTTTCATCACGATCGGGCGGAAGGCTTTGAATCCAGGCTCACCGATCACCTCCTTAGTGGCGAACAGGAAATTTCCTTTCCAGAATCGCTTGATGGCAATCGTATTATCGGGCTGAGCATCTACGGATAGAAGCACGCCCGGTTTATTGCCCGACTGGGGTATCCATCGGACCAGGATCAGTGTATGTCCGTAAGGATCGGCATAAACCACGCCGGGGCGCAATGACTCGCGGGTAAGCGGTACCGGATAATAATCAGAAGTTTCATCATTCAGCGCTGTGCGGGCGGTACCCGAATGAACACCATCCATCACCCTCCGCATAAAAGCATTGAAGGCCAGTGTTGGATTGGTTTTGGAGCTGGGTGACTCGTTGGAGATCCAATTGCCGGTTTGGGGAGATTTTCCCAGCCAGCCGCGGTTGCACTCATGATATCCGAAAGGCAGTCCCAATTTCCAGGCAAAGTAAGCCCTCAAAAAGAACGGATTATCCGCGCAATCGGGTTCCATCAGCACCCTGACCTTTCCGGCAGGATCATCCTCTCCCAATCCGAGATAATTATAGAGCAGGTTTTGTTCGGCGCCCTGAGTCACATCGTTCAGTGTGGGCCAGGAGGCACCTTCATCTGCAGTATAAAACAGGGCATTGATCCAGGCTGAATAGAGTGCTTCGGTTTCACTTCCCCACCCTTTTTCGGTTTTCCAGATCACTCCCGAAGAGTGAGCAACCGGCTTTTTATCAGATATACTGAACTCCGCTTCACAGCGCTGCTTACCACCTTCGGTATATTTAACCTGATATTTGCCTGCCGGTCCGGATTCAAACTCATCGATTCTCCAGAAAGGCAATCCATCACCATTCCTGCTTTTATTGGATTTCAGGGAACCAGCCGGACCCGTAACCTCGATGTGTGCTTTACGGATGTTTTTTCCGCCGGTGGCCATAATCCGGATGGGCTGTCCGGAAACGGGATTTTCAGGAGTCACCAGCAGCGCATAAACCGGCTGAATTTTAATATCCTGTTCAGATTCATCCGTTGAACTGGCCGACTGTTCCGTACCCACTTTGATATCCTGTCCACCCGGCCTTCCGCTGCAGGATCCGATTCCCGAGAGGAACGCCATACTCGCCAATAGCAGAAGCAGATGGCGCGAAATTCCTGCATTTTGATCTCTGTGTACCATATTCGGTACAAAGATGATAAAAATAAAAAGAGGCTGTCTCATAAGGGCAGCCTCTTTTACAATCTCAAATCTGTTGCGATTCCGCTATTCCGTTTTCTTCGGCATCAGCACGCCACGTATATATTGTTTGCTATCTAGATATTTCCCGGCAGTGGCCTTAATATCCTGAATGGTAACAGACTCCACGGCTTTCTTATATTCATCCAAAGAATATATCTTATTGCCATTCAAATACATATCCTTCAGATTACCTATCCAGAAACCATTCTGTTTGATTTGTTTTTCGTAATCCTTGATCAGGGTCTCTTTAACTTTTGCCAGATCGATTTCGGCAGGTCCCTCTTTTTTGATTCTTTCGATTTCACCGAAGATGGTCTGGGTAAGGGTATCCACCTTTTCCGGAGCACATCCCCAATTTGCCGTGATGGTATATTTCTGTTTTGGGAACTTGTTCAGTTCTTCACTGAAACTGACCCCATAAACGCCACCCTGCTCCTCGCGCATTTGCTCACGAAGTTTAATATCCATCGTTTGTATCATCATACTGAACAGCAGTTGCTCAGAGTCGGTGTAATTGAATTTTCCATCAAAAAACATCATGACCATACTTTGCGGTTCGCTGTTCAGTGCCATTTTTTCGTCAATCACACGGTCAACAAACTCAGGATCCACATCCTTGAATGTTTCTGTGCGGTGTATGGAAGGCAACCCACCGATATAAACCTGCAGCAACGGAAGGATTTCATCGGTTTTAAAGGAACCCACAAAGAAAAACTTAAAGTCTGATGCATCCTTGATCCGATCGGTTACAATCTCATAAGCCCGGTCGAGGTTGATCGCGTCGATCTGCGCATCGGTAGGAATCATGATCGCTCTCGGATTATTATTGTAAGCGATATGCATGATGGAGTCCATGAATATATACTGCGGATTAACCCTGACATTCTTCAGGGAGTTTTTGTACCTATCCATCATGGATTTAAAAGCTTCAGGGTCTTTCCTCGGTTTGGTAAACCACAGGTAGTTCAGTTGGAGCATGGTTTCAAAATCCTTCACGGTGGAGGAACCCTGCATATTCTCGGTGAGGGCAGAAAGTGAAGGAGTGATGGATACCCGGATGCCTGCCAGTTTCTTCTTCAGGCTGGTCAGATTAAAATCGCCCAAACCACTCTGCTGCACGATTGAGGTGGCCATCTGCCCGGTCATCAGTTCGTTATCCGGAATCAGGGAAAGTCCGCCTAAGCTGTAAGCTGAATAGTTGATTTCGTCGTTTTTAAAATCAGTGCTTTTCAGAATGACCACAGCGCCGTTGCTGAACGTAATTTCGGTATAACCCGTTTCAGCATTCTCGACCCGTTTTACGATTTCGCCGGCTTTGGGCTTTTCAGCCAATATCGGAGCATCAGAGAGATTATCATTATAGGGATCCAGCTTTTTACCCTTTGCCGATTTTATAATCCGGATAATGTCAGCTTCGGTGGGGAGTATTACGCCTTCCTTGTCGGGAGCAATAACCACTGCAGCGATATTTTCATCAGAAATCTGACTTTTTGCCAGTTGATTGATTTCATCCAGCGTAATTCCGGGAAGCAACGACTGTGCAATTTCCTGATTTTGGGCCGGATTCATCAGAAGGCCCTCCTCGAGGAAGTTACTCACGCAACGCGACGACCATGATTGGGATTCCGCTTTATCAGCCTCTTTTACTGCTACTTCAAGATTCGTCAGGAGGGATTTCTTTTCCCGGTCGAGTTCTGATTGGGTAAAACCATGCTGGCGGACCCTTTCGTTTTCGGTCATAACCACCATGAGGCTCTCGCTGATTTTGTTTTCCTTGGCACTGATGTGA
>JAQWAJ010000095.1 GCA_028707745.1 Bacteroidales bacterium
CTTGTGCAGCCGGCATGATCAGGACATCCTGAATATTAACATGTGAAGGACGGGTCAGGATGAAATGGATCACATCGGCTACGTCTTCTGGACGTAGGGGTGTAAATCCCTCATACACTTTATCGGCCCTGTCCTGATCTCCTTTAAATCGAACGACGGAGAATTCAGTTTCAACGGCACCAGGGCAAACCGATGATACTTTTACCCCAAAATTGACAAAATCCTGCCTCATGCCCATCGTTAAAGCTTCGACAGCATGTTTGGTGGCACAGTAAACTGCACCTTTGGGATAGACCTCTTTTCCGGCAATTGACCCGATGTTGATAATGTGACCTTTTTTTCGGGCAATCATACCCGGAGCAATCAGACGAGTCATGTGCAATATACCTTTAATATTGGTATCGATCATCTGGTTCCAGTCGTCAAGAGAGCCTTCGTGAACCGGATCGAGACCGGCAGCCAAACCAGCATTATTAATGAGAACGCCTATCGGTTTCCATTCTTCAGGAAGTTCGTTCAGGGCCCGTTCCACTGATGCATAGTCACGGACATCAACAGACAGGTCCACACAGGCGGCTCCGTATTTTGACTCTAGATAAGTGATCAGTTTCTTCAGCGTTACGGCCCTTCGGCCGGTCAGTATCAATGGGAAGCCGTCTTTTGCCAGGCGTATTGCCGAAGCACGCCCGATGCCCGAAGTGGCTCCGGTAATCAGCACGATCGGTTTTAATGGGTTCGCTTTGGTTTGCATATTTTTTTGTTATTAAAGGAAAGCGCAAAATACAGCTATTTCAGAAGACTCCGACGTATCCCAGATGGATTTTTGTGTTCCGGAAGTTGAACGGAGTATCCCCTTCTTTTCCAATTGCACAGATAATCCGGAATATTCCGCCAGCCGTCCGGATCTGTCCTCCCAAACCTAACCCGAGAGGAGTTTTCCATGTATTGACCTCATTCTCTTTTGTTTGCAGATATCCCAGATCCATGAGCAGGATCAGATGGGAGGTTTGATCGAGCAAATACCTCAATTCCAGAGAGGATACCGCATAAGCATCAGCATAAAATACATCCTCATCAAAACCACGGAGCAGGTTGATCCCTCCTAACCGGTACTGTTCATTCTGATAAGATTCCGGTGATTTCTGATATCCGCCATGCAGAATTACATCAAAGGTCAGGTTTTTCGCAAGGGGCTGAAACCAGGAAAAGTCAGCCAGAAATTCAGATTGCTGCATCGAAATACTATCCCCGATACTCTTATGCCCGGTTGTAGCTTCAGCTTTCAATAAAAAGCCCCGGTAAGGGTTGACCGGATTATCCAGATGGCTGAGTTCCCATTGCACTCCCGACAGCATGCTGCTGAAAGGCTGAATGATGGAATTCGGAGTATCATCTGAAGAAAGAATACTGCTCTCTTTATGGCGGATCAGAATACTCAGGAGATGTTTTGGGTTGAAATAGTAAGGAATACCGGCCTCCCAGCTCAGATTCAGATAACTGGTATCCTGGCGGAACAATCCGAAATTCCCTTTCACTCCGAACGGTAGTCCAGCCAGGTAAGGTAATTCAGCTGCCATATTCAGCTTTTGAGAAGCATCCTGACTCCGGTGCCAGTCGAACTGCCAGTTTTCACCCTGCCCGATCATATTGCTCAGATTGAGCGTCAGTGCACCTGAAAAGGCCAGTTTACCACCCTCCCCGGACGATGGTGAAAGTCCGATCCATCCGTCAAACCGGTTAGCTCCGGCTTTTTCGGGATAAAAATAAATGGAGGCTTTCCCCGGATGAAATCCGACTTCCATCGGGCGTTTCTGTTTCAGAAAAGTAGTTTGCACCAGCCTTGCAGTGGCTTCACTCAGGGCAGATTCGCTGTACGGATCGCCGGGACGGATGTTCATCAGGCGATAGAGGACCGGTGCGGATATCCGGTAACCCGTCCGGTTCAGTAAAGTATCAAAAATCACCAGTTCACCCGGGTTTATAGATAAAACACCTGATAATCCTTGTGTTTTCGGGTTGAGGGAATCCAGGCGCACCTGTACAAATGGGTATCCTGCATTTTCATAAAATCCGATAATTCTTTCTATCGTTGGATTCAGATCGGCATAATTCAGACTGACCGGATTGGTCAGTTTTAATCTGGCGAGGATTCCATCACCAGGCACACTGTCAGGTCCATTGATTCTGACATCCAGATTAACCGCATGCTGGCTGTACCCTCCGCTTGTCAGCACAGACAATAGCCATATTAAACCGATCAGCCTGCAGTTTTTCACCTGAAAGGGTTAGTCCTCATTGGACATAAAGTCCTGCTGAGCAAGAGTTTTCAGAAAAGTCCTGGAAAAGGAGCGGTTATCTGCCCTGGTATACCGGTTATCTGTAAATATCTGGGCCAATGTTTCTTTGCCATTGATTTTAATCAGTTCGAGCGTGGATTCCAACGCTTCTTTTTCGGCGTGAATGCTGTCAATGGCTGATGGAGAATACTTTTGATATTTTTCATAGTGAACGACACCTTCAACCGGCAGCCGGTCAGTCAGTGCCGGTGTTTCATCCGGATATCCCATTACAATGGCAGCCACAGGGACCACAAGTTTTGGCAATTCCAGTATCCTGATAAAATGGTCAGCCATCCAGGTTACGGTTCCAAGGTAACAGGCACCCAATCCGAGGGATTCTGCAGCAATGACGGCGTTTTGGGCGGCCAGGAGAGCATCGGTCGCACCGGTAAGAAATGACAGGTAATTGTCATATCCGGGGTCAGCATTTCGTTGCGTGCACCACTGGCTGAAACGGTTAAAGTCGGAGCAAAAGGTAAGGTGAACCGGGGCACTGAGTACCATATCCTGTTTGAAATGTGCTTCCCATAATTGTTTCCTGATGGCTGCATCCCTGGTTACTACAATGCTGTATGCCTGCATGTTACCGGTATTTGAAGCGCGTGTGGCGGCTTCAAGAAGGGTATCCAGTTTCGTATTTTCGATCTCGCAGGTTTTGAATTTTCGTATCGATCTGTGATTAAATAAGGTATCTATCATGGTTCTCCAATTTTTTTGACATGACAAGTATAAAGATATTATGCGGGGCTAAAAATTACCCTGATTTATTTTTCCATTTCGTCATCTGATATGCATCTATATCAGTGTAAACCATAAACAAAAAATCGCATGAAAAGTTATTATCTCCTTCTATTAACGGTTGTCCTGTCGGGTTATTGGGCAAGCCTCGATGGGCAAACGGCACCGGGTCAGGGCGACATCCTGATTACGGAAATTATGGCAAATCCATCGGTAGTAAGTGATGCCAACGGGGAATGGATCGAAATCCGGAATATGACCGATCATGATTTATTGCTGAACGGATTGGTTTTGAAAGACGCCGGCAGCAATCACCATGTTCTGACCGCTGCAGGTAACCTGGTATTACCCGCCAACGGTTACTGGGTTCTGGCCAAAAACAGTGATATTTTAACCAATGGCGGAGTAGAAGTGAACTACACCTGTCAAAATTTTACGCTGAGCAATACCTCTGACCAGGTCATTCTTACCACAGCGGATGAAACGCTGATTGATCAGGTTTCCTATGATTCTGGCTGGCCGGTGGTATCGGGTGCTTCCATGGAACTGCATCCGGATCATCAAACTTTCAGCAAAAACGATCAGAGCAAGTACTGGTTTCAAGCCCAGACAATTTATGGAGCAGGAGATAAAGGAAGCCCGGGCAAACCAAATCCGGCTTCATCCGGTTCAGATGGCTGGGAACAGGAAATCAGCATGCAGGTATTTCCAAACCCTTCAAATGGAAAATTCTTTCTGGAAGTTAAGTTACCAAACCCTCAACCGGGTGAAATCAGATTGATCAATTTATTGGGACAGGATTTTCTTTATAAAAAGTTTTCTGCAGAGCATCAAATAAAGGAAACCATTGAACCGGATTTCCTCACCCCTGGCATCTGGTTTATCAAGGTGATTTCAGGTAATACAGCCAAAGCAGTGCGAATCATCACCGGCAGATAAAAAAAAGTGAAAAAAAATTCCATTTGTCAAGGAAGATGACATCTATATAATGTGTAACCAATTAAAACAAAACACAATGAAAAAATTAACATGGAAAAAATCCGGTATTATGCTGGCATTACTGGCCATTATGGCCGGTAACATGATCGGGATTAATGCTATCGCCGTCAACGAAGGCGACAAAACGAACGGAGATGCCCCTGTAGGAGTTTTGGTAGGCTATACTCCTGCACTTCAGAAAGTAAAAACCGGTGAGCATATTGAGCACTGGGGGTGGATTGGCGGTTTTTTCACAAGATTGGTCAGCGACTACTCGTATATTCTTTGCTGCCAGAAAACTTATCGTGCAATGGATGGGTGCAAGGACCTGCCGGTTTGTAAGTAACCGCTATGAAACCAAAAGTTTGGATATTGTCGGTATTTTTGTTACTGATCATAAACCTGACCTGGATTTGGAAGTTCGATCAGATCCACCATTCTTACGGCCGGAGCATGAATGAAAGCCGGGCCCGGTATCTTGAGGTAAACAGGGAATTAAGCACGATGAACAGGGGCTGGAGATATACGATCAGGTCAAATGGACAATCCCTGCCCCAAAATGTCAGGGTTCAGGCGGAGGATGGAACCTCGAGCTATCTTAACGCCCATATTGGTTTGTCGGGTAAGCTGGTCCTGGTGGCGTCTGACCGGCATTGTTCATCCTGTGTGGATCAGTTGCTGTTCACTTTAAAGAATGAGATTGCCGAAAATAACCGAAATCATATTCTGATCCTGTTCTCTGAGCAGCACCCTTCACAGGGCATGTGGTGGCAACGCAAGGCAATCCTAACCGGGGCAGAGTTTTTAGAGATCAGTGAAAGAGGACTGCATCTCCCGATGGATTCCCTGGAAATCCCTTACTTCTTTCTCACCGGAGCCGGGCTCACGGCTAACCTTACCTATGCCCCCTTTCCCTCCCTGGAGGAGCAGACCAAAGAATACCTCACCCTGATTGAAGACCGATTCTTTAAATAAAACTGAATGCTATGAAAACCTTAGTCTTAACAAGTCTTATTGTTGCTTTGTTCCTGGCAGCAGGTTGTAAGCCAAAACAGGCAGAAACAGAAGCAGTCATCAGGATTCCTTTTGAATCAGCTAAAACAATTGATCTTGGGCAGTATATCGAAGGTGTGCATTATATTCAACTCGAGAATCATCCCGAATCCGCCTTCACAGATCTTGACAAAGTGATGGTATGCGGAGATCGAATTTTCATGCTCGACAAAAGGCTTGAAGCTGTTTTTTGTTTTGACACTACCGGTAGCTTTAAATATCGGATCCAACGCGTCGGACGGGGACCAGGCGAATATACCGAGTTGGATGCCATGTGGGTAAAACCACACGAAAAAGAACTCTGGCTGCAATCATTTTGGCCGTCTAAAATAATGGTATACGATCTCAATGGTCAGTTTCTCCGCGAATTTGATATTCGCTGGTCGGCCAGGGACATGGTTGCAATTGGGGAAAACCTCATTCTCGGATATAATGCCTCCCGTTCCAACGATGGAACAGACAGCCTTCAGGAAGGGACCTTCCTGCTCAATGAGAAAGGTGAATACCTGAGACAGCCAAAGATTCTGGGGGACAGTTCCATGTATTGGTCGATCTGTTATCAGCGGAGCCTTGAAGAATTCAGACATGGAGTTCTGCTGCTCAGTCAGTCGGACACTATTTTTCATATTGACCAGACAGGTAAGGTCACCCCTGATATGTTTATGGATTGGGGCAAACTAAAATTCCCGGATGAATACAAAGGGATCAGTAAATATGCACCAAGAAATAATGAACTATTTGGAAGGAATTATGTATTCTCCAAAGACCAGCTTATTGCATTCGGACCCATCAGGATGTTCAGGGTGATCATTGGCAGTCATCTTGAACTCGCCCTTGCTGATCTCCAGGCTCAGCAAGGCACCCATTCAACCCAGGTTTCCAGTAACACGGGTAAAATGCCATTACTCTTTCCAATAGCCAAAAGTGATCAGAATGAGTTGATCGGGATATACGACATGTCAACACTTTTGGCCATGAAAGAATCTATGGATCATCGGACAGAAGATCCGACAAATCAACAAATGTTTCAGGCGATGGACTCGATGATTGAGTCCGCATTCAAGCAGGATCGACCAATTCTGTGGGTTGCAAAAATTAAACAAACATGGTTAACTAAAAAAAATGAACAATGAAAACAAACAATCAATTAGCTATTATCACCCTGATTACCTGTTTACTGGTAACCGGAATCGTCTATGCTGACGATCCGACAAAAGGTGAGGGAACTGACTCCACTGTAGGGACAGGCATGGGTTGGCAGGAAAAGACTGAGCGAACCAAAACTTTGGTTACCAGTGGATTGGATGTAAACACCGGAATCGAAGTTGATGCAATGGGAGTCCACTGGACTTTCAACATCGGAAGCACCTTTGAATTCGTAGATTGCTGTCAACCGTCAAGACTAAAGCAGTCGTGGTGCAATTATAATGCAGATGATCCAAGGTGCCCGGATTAAAGGGCTGTTACTTCATGAAAGAGGCCGCCTCAGCTTTGAGACGGCCTCTTGTTTTATCCAGGTAGTTTTCGAAACCAAAACCCGGGTTAGTCAATCCGCTGAGGCAGTTTTTTATCTTCTTTACGATAAGCGAACCAGTAAATAATCGGAACAATATAGATACTGACCAATGTTCCGATAGTCATACCTCCCATAATGGTCAACGATAATGGTCTTTCGAGATCTGCGCCAAGTCCTTTGAAAAAGAGGAATGGTAACATTGCCAAAACAGTTGTCAAGCTAGTCATAATGATCGGTTTCAGTCGCCTCTGGCCTGCTATGTGAACAGCTTCCAGTACCGTGTAGCCTTCGGCACGTTTCC
>JAQWAJ010000096.1 GCA_028707745.1 Bacteroidales bacterium
CGGATCATCCTGAGCCGTCCGGCTGTTGAGTCGGGTGAGAACCTCGGATTTCTGCCGGGCGACCTGAAGGAGAAGCTGGATCCATATCTGCAGCCCCTGTACGATGCACTCCTCGATATGATGCCGGCCCGAAAGCTCAAGGAATATATGGAGGATAATGTGATTCAGATCGCTCCGCTGGCATTCATGCGCGGACGAACACTCGACAATGCATTTGTCATTCTGGATGAGGCGCAGAACGCCTCCGTCAATCAACTGAAAATGTTCCTGACCCGCATGGGCGAATATGCAAAGTTTGCGGTCACCGGGGATATCACCCAGGTCGATCTGCCCGATCCGAACAAATCTGGACTGATCCACGCCAAAAAAATCCTTGCCGATATACCCGGAATTGCAATTATCGAGTTTTCGCGGCAGGATATTATCAGGCATAAGTTGGTTGAGCAGATTGTAAAAGCTTATGAAAAAAAGTAACTTCGTTAAAAATCTATAGATGGAAGCAATTGTAAAAACCGAATTCAACTTACCCGGGCAAATCAGCCTGTACAAAGGGAAAGTAAGGGACGTGTACAATATCAGCGACAAGTACCTGGTTATGGTTGTAACCGACCGGATATCAGCCTTTGATGTGGTACTGCCGAAAGGAATTCCGTATAAAGGACAGGTTTTAAATCAGATAGCATCCAAGTTTCTGGATGCCACGAGTGATATCGTTCCAAACTGGAAGATTGCCACACCGGATCCGATGGTTACCATTGGAAGAAAAGCCGAATCTTTGCCGGTTGAAATGGTCATCAGGGGATACCTCACCGGTCATGCCTGGCGCGAATACAAATCCGGAAAACGCTCGATCTGCGGAGTACCGATGGCTGAAGGGATGAAGGAAAATCAGAAATTTGCCAAACCCATCATCACTCCCACAACAAAAGCACACGAAGGCCACGATGAAGATATCAGCCGTGAAGAAATCATCGCCAGCAAACTGGTGTCGGCTGAAATATACAATCAGTTGGAGGAATACACCTACAAACTCTTTGAACGCGGCACCAAAATCGCTGCCAGCATGGGGTTGATCCTGGTTGACACCAAATATGAATTTGGTATTCAGGACGGTAAGATTTATCTCATCGATGAAATCCACACCCCTGATTCAAGCCGGTATTTCTACGGTGATACTTACGAAAGTAATTTCAACAAGGGTATTGAGCAGAAACAGCTTTCGAAAGAGTTTGTCAGACAATGGCTTATCGAGAATCACTTTCAGGGATTGGAAGGACAGACAGTTCCTTTTATGCCGGATACATTTGTTGATGAAATTTCTGAAAGGTATATCGAGTTATTTGAGCAGATTACCGGTGAACCGTTTGTCAGGGCTGATTCGATCAACGTAATGAATCGGATCGAAACCAACATCAGGCATTTTCTTGAAAAACTTTGAATGTAAAATCAGCCTTCGGAGGTAAAAGAATAGCACTTTGGGCCGGCCCGATCGTTGCCATTGCCCTGATATTCTTTTACCATCCGGATGCTGAGCACCCTGAAATAGGATACACACTGGCCGTCGCTGCCTGGATGGCGATCTGGTGGATAACCGAACCTGTTCCGCTAGCTATAACTTCTCTACTTCCCGTTGCGCTGTTCCCGATTCTCAGCATTATGGACGGGCAAACGGTCTCGGCGGCTTATTTCAACCATGTCATTTTTCTGTTTATCGGAGGATTTCTTGTTGCCCTGGCCATGCAGCGCTGGAATCTTCACAAACGGGTCGCGCTGAGCATTCTCAGTATAACCGGGACCAGTAAATCAAGATTGCTTTTAGGGTTCATGCTGGCGACGGCCCTGCTCAGCATGTGGATGTCGAATACAGCAACCGCCATGATGATCGTTCCCATTCTTTTGGCTGTTCTTTCAGAAATTGAACCAGAGCCCGATACCAAAAAATCCTTTTCCACAGGGATGTTGCTCGGAGTTGCTTATGGCGCTTCAATCGGAGGGATCATGACGCTGGTGGGCACCCCACCGAACCTTTCGTTTCTGCGGATCTACCAGGTCATGTTTCCACAAGCGCCGGCAATCACCTTTTTACAGTGGATGTTGTTTGCCGTCCCGGCCGGTATTCTGCTGATGGCGGCCGCCTTTTCTTTGCTCTATTTCAGATATGCCAAAGGGAGCAAAACCAAAGCGGTAAAGGATTATCCCGTCAGGCAAATGAAAAAGGATCTTGGACCCATGAGCTTTGAAGAAAAAGTCGTATTGGTCTGCTTTCTCTCCATGGCTTTGCTTTGGATCACCCGGTCTGATGTTGAAATCGGCACCACTACCATCAAAGGATGGGCATCATTGTTCGGAAAACCATCTTACATCAATGATGGCACTGTGGCCATCGCCCTGTCGCTGCCACTTTTCCTGATTCCCGCCAGAGGGAATGCCAAATCCAGAATCATGGATTGGGAAACAGCCAGTCATTTGCCCTGGGATATTGTTCTGCTTTTCGGAGGTGGATTTGCACTGGCAAACGGGTTCAGGGATTCAGGACTTTCTCTCTGGCTGGGTGAGCAACTGCAGGGAATGTCATCGCTTTCCCCAATAATTATCATATTGATTATCTGCTTATTGGTTACATTCCTCACGGAACTGACCTCCAACACAGCCACTACCGAAATGATTCTTCCGGTTCTTGCCGGTATGGCTGTTGCCACTCATATACATCCGCTGTTATTAATGCTGCCGGCAACTTTATCTGCCTCCATGGCATTCATGCTGCCAGCCGCAACTCCGCCAAACGCGATCATTTTCGGCACCAGACGCTTGACAATCGCAGAAATGGCCAAAACCGGTTTTTGGCTCAACCTGATTGGTGCAGTGATTATCACAGCTGTCGTCTATTTTATCGGATCGGCAGTGTTCAATATCACTCCCGGCGAGTTTCCTGCCTGGGCCGTTCCGAATGTTAATCATTGAACCGAAACCTGAGCCAGGTCACCAAGGGCCAGGGTAAGAATCGTGGCGAGGTCCTCCAATGTTTCGGGCCATATCGTTGAGAGATTGTCAGCCGGAGTATGATACCCGCCAGGACCTCCGTAAGAGGAAATACTTACAGATGGCACTCCGGCCTGTATAAATATGGCAGCATCGGTTCTGGGGCGCCCCAGGTTATTGCTTTTCGAAGAGGTCAGGTTTCTGTGAACATAGCTGGAGTTGGCCCGATCGATCACATTGCCCAGGTCGGGGTAATTCAGCCCGCCTCCCAGGTGAAGATTGGGCCCGACACCCACACAATCCAGGTTGATGTATCCAACTGTTTTATCCAGCGGAAAAACCGGGTTCTTTACATAGGTTCCTGATCCGACCAATCCCTGCTCCTCAGCGCCCAATCCGATAAACAATATGGATCGTTTAAAATGGATGCCGGATGTAGCGAGTGCTTTTGCGACCCCCATCATCACGGCTATTCCCGATGCGTTATCATTTGCTCCCGGGCACAGTTCCCAATTCATGCCACAGTGATCCAGATGCCCGCCGATGATGATTACCTCATCTTTCAATATCGGATCAGTTCCGGAGATCAACCCCATCACATTCATCCCTTTTCCATCAGCATGATGTTCGGTGACATTTTTAATGGTCACGATCTTGCCGGTATTGAATGACTGAGGTTTCAGATCGGCAGAAATTTTATCCACCAATCCCTGATACACCCGTCCTGTGCCCTTAAAAAGGTCTTCCACCACGCGTGTGCCCACTAAAGTCACCAGGAGTTCCTGGTGATATTCATTATTGGTGTTGGCCAGCGGTCCATAATGATAGAGTATCCCGGTTGCACCATGGTTGATGGCATTCTGCATTTTATACTGATGGGTCGAATAAACCAGCCAGGGATTGAACTGCCCGGGGCCCGCGGATGGCGAAACAGGAGCTTCAGGGCGCATCAGAACGATTTTCCCTTTTACATCGACTCCTTTGTAATCGTCATATCCCAACTCAGGAGCCGAAATCCCATATCCGGCAAAAACAACCTCTGCCCTGATTTCTCCGGAGGCAGATGAGCTGCCCGGCATAAATTCATCATAATAATGATACGAAACATTCACGGAATCCTTCCCTTTTACAGGCAAACTCAGCACCAGTGAACACCCCGGAAAAACAGAGGTGTATGGTTGAGGAAAGTTCTGAAACCAACCCGTTTCCGATGCCGGTTTGACGCCCCACTCTGCCATCTGTGCAGCCACCCATTCGGCGGATTTTCTATAACCATCAGAACCCGTGAGCCTGCCCTGATACTTTTCACCAGCCAGTTCGCTGACAAAACTGAATAATTCTTCACTTTTGATATTCCAGGTGACAGGAATCAGCGGATTCTGCTGAACCTGTCCAAATGAAATCGCACTGCAAAACAAACACCATGTGGCAACCAGAAACCCTCTCATAACTTGAAAATATTGTCTAAAATAAAGGAATAATAACGATTTTCAGCTTTACCGGCCTCTTTGTACTGGTTTGCAATTTAAGTAACTTTGCTGTCTACAAACAAGAAAACGTGAATGCAATTTCTCCATCATTGACCCATCATCAACGGAAGCCCGTTTTCTTCCTGATTCTGCTATTCTTTGCCCTTTCGATGAACTGTTTCGCTCAGTTTCAGCCTGCTCCCGTTAAACGGTCGAATAACCTGATCACCGTTAACGGAAAAAACTTCTACGTTCATGAAGTTTTGCTAAACCAAACACTATATGGAATCTGCCAGGAATATAAGGTCAGCGAAGAGGAGATCAAGAAGATCAATCCCGATCTGAATAACCGGTCGGTTTACCCCGGCATGGTACTGCGGATTCCGGAACAGGCCGCACCAGTAAAACCCGTTATAGCCAAAACAAAGGGAGCGATGATCTCCCATACCGTTGTACCGAAAGAAACCCTGTCTTCGCTATCCAGGCAATATGGAGTGAAAGTCAGTGACATCAAGGAGTGGAACCCTGAAACCAAACAAGGATTGCAGATTGGCCAGATTATCAGGATACCTAAAGATAAGATTACCGCTTCTCAAAAAGAGCCGGTATCTGCCGGTCAACCGGTAACAGATCCCGCTGAGCCTGTTGAAAATTTACAGGATGATCAGGGTTGTCATGCGAAGCCCTTTCCCCATGTTAATGATTCGTTTCATCTGGCTGTTTTGTTGCCTTTGAGCATCGCGGAAAATGACTCGATCAATTTTACCGATACATTAAAATCGGATTTTTTCCGGTTTTATGAGTTTCTCGAAGGAGTTTACCTGGCTGTTGATTCGATGCGGGAGGATGGCATAAAGCTTACGCTCGACGTTTATGATACGGAAAGGAAAACGGAGACCATCCGTAAGATTCTCGCCAGTGAGGATCTTCAGAAAGCCGACCTCATTATCGGACCCGTATATCCATCTGAAATGGAAATCGTTACCGATTTTGCCAGGAGCAAGCATATTCCGATGGTATCTCCCCTATCTGCATTCAATGTCACACGCGACAACCCGTATGCATTTCAGGTGAGAAACGAACTTTCCAGACAGGTCGAGCTAACCACTACCTATCTGGGTTCAAAGTACAGCCAAAATATATTGGTGATTGGACGCCAGGCAGAAAAGAGCAATTCCGACTTTGTGCGGTTTACCGGCATGCTGGGGTCAGAGATCCGGAATCAGGATCCTTTGAAAAAAGCCTCTTTTAAAACGATCTATTACAGTGAAACCGCGCATGGTTACCTGAATGCTGAATCGAAAAGCGTTGATCTCGACAGTTACCTGTCGGCTTCAAGGCCCAACTATATCATCGTACCATCTGAAAATGAAGTCTTTATCACCGAGATCATCAGCGAACTGCAAAGAGTTCCTGCCACGCATAAAATATCCGTATTCGGATTGAATCAGTGGGTATTTGACAAACAGGATATGGGCAATCTTTATAACATCAATCTGGAGTTGTACAGTGATTTTGATGAGTACACATTTATCGATTTCTCAGATCCTTTGGTCAAGGATTTTTGTCGCAAATACAAGGAGAACTGGAAAATTGCCCCATCGAGATACAGCTTTCAGGGGTTCGATATTGCGTATTACTTTGCCACAGCGATGTTTCAATTCGGTCATAAATTAACCACTACGGCACCCTGCTGGCAGAATTACCTGAATCATCCGTCAATGCTGACCTCCATGAAGTTCAAATCCACTGGCAATGCCAATGGATTTGAAAATCAGGCTGTCACCGTTATCCGGTTCCAGAAGGAAGAATTGGTCAGAAAAAAAGTGAATTAATCTCCCAGGGTAGCTACCATGACGGCCTTGATCGTATGCAGTCGGTTTTCAGCTTCGTCAAAGACAATCGAATTCTCCGATTCGAAAACTTCTTCGGTGACTTCGATGCCATCCAAACCGAATTTCTGATAGATCTTTTCACCGATTGCAGTCTCCCTGTTGTGGTAAGCCGGCAGGCAATGGAGGAATTTAATACCCGGATTCTGCGTCATTTCCATCACTTTGGCATTGATCTGATAGGGTTTAAGGAGATTGATACGTTGTTCCCAAACACTGTCGGGTTCGCCCATTGAAACCCACACATCGGTATAGAGAAAATCACAACCTTTAACGGCTTCCTGAACATCTTCAGTGAGTGTGATGCTGGCGCCGGTATGTGAACCTATTTCGCGGCATGTTTTCACCAGGTCGTCAGACGGGAAGAGTGATTTTGGTGCGGCAACCCGGAAGTCCATTCCCATTTTTGATGCGCCGACCATCAATGAATTGCC
>JAQWAJ010000097.1 GCA_028707745.1 Bacteroidales bacterium
ATTTCCCAACCGGATTAGTCACAACTACAAAGCTTTTCGTTGGATCGATGTCATTCAGAACAAGTCCGAAATTCCATGGACTGACGGGTTCGATCATCCAGTCGGTGGAACCCATGTATGCATAAGTCTTTTTGCAGGTGGATATCGGGGTGTATTTTTTTGCGATTCTCAAACTGAAGAAAAGTGGCCCTTTTGCAATCGAAGCGGCATTGTTGTACCTTCTTTCGATGCGTACCGGAGACGTCAGATTCAGCTCAATTCGGTTACTGCTTTTCCATTTCTCATTCAATGTCACAAATTCACCGGGCTTGCAGATGAAGGGCTTCCCATTAACAACAACAGTCGGGTTAGCGGCCCACTCAGGTATTCTGAGATAAATCGGGAAGGTGGATTCTTTTTCTGGATTCACTAAGATTACGATATTTTCTTCAAACGGATAGTTCGATTGGACATCGATTTTTACCGGAACCTTATTACCGGCAAGGGCATTCACCGTGCATGGAGCGTAGCTGATGGCTGACAGACCACCGTCAGGTGAGGCCATCCAGAGTGATTGCACGTATTTTGGCCAACCCTG
Organism: Bacteroidales bacterium; assembly: GCA_028707745.1. Lineage (GTDB taxonomy): Bacteria > Bacteroidota > Bacteroidia > Bacteroidales > UBA12481 > UBA12481. The sequence goes on from JAQWAJ010000097.1 coordinate 578, forward strand.
GTGCCCATTTGCCGTGCAGCAACCAAAATAAGGCTCGGTTCCAAAAACGTTTGATTCGGGATTGTTGCTACTCCACTTGCGCGGTGCGATGGAAACCAATACCTGGTTAGCCTGCTGATCATATTGATGTCCCCAGTAATCGGGGGTACAGGTTCCTGGCAGGCTGTTAAAGGCAAGAACATCCAACCGGTCGGCCAACTTGACATCGCCGGTGATTTCAATCAGGTTCTCCAGAGAGTACATATATTCTACTACTGCACACATCTCGGTTCCCTGAACCGGATTGCGTCCGCTGATATGCTCGTCACCCGAGAATCTGCCGCCAACCTGGCCATGATGTGCATCCAGCTTGGTCATTCCGTCGTATGAAGCTGACAGATCGGCCATGTTTCCCGACTGTTGTGAGAATACTCCCGGATATTTCACGGCCATCGCTACGTTAACGACATGAGCGGTGAGACCAACGGCATCCCAGATTTTAGGAATCCGTCCTTCGCTTGCTGCGAGTGAATCCCAGGGGAAAGTGTTGAAATATTTAGCCCATGAAAATGAATTGTTCTGAATGGAATTGATGGTTTTCAGAATCGTGGCATCACCGGTCTGGCGAAAAAGCCAGTATCCGGTAACGGCATTTTCCATGGCACGTACACCGCGCCATTCCTTGTCCGGCCAATCGGGAGCATTATCAGCAAGATAAGTGAAGTATTTTTTCATAACCTCGAGTGCTCTCGGGTCCTTGCTCCCTTCATAATAGCTCTTTAATACTTTTAAACCCACTGCCAATGGCCAGCGATCATTGTTTTTTGCCGGTCCAAACCACCCGTTGGGTTGTGCGGAAGCCAGAATGGGATCTATCCAGGTTTTTACTTTTTCTATCAAACGGGGGTCATCTAATAAATAGGCGAGGGGGACTAATCCGTCGAGGTAATAAGGTCCCCGCTCCCAGGCCTCACCTTCTCCACCGTGCCAGGCGGAGGTTGTTAGTGATGGCCAGTATTCATCCAGATGGCCGGGCAAACCATCGGCCTGAATCTGTAATTGATCCTTCAGCCACCCTGCCGGTTTCACTGCCCCCAGCGGTAGTTGAATAAACGCATTGGCTTTCAGAGGTTCCCGGTTAGCCGGGTAATTGGGTGCTTGTTTGCTGCAGGAGACTGTCAGTGCAATCAATCCGGTCATTAATAAAGTGGTAGTTCTTAACATAAATCAGCTGGTTAAAGAAATTGATGAACCGGGTAAAGATAAAAAATTTACTTTGCCATTTTCCTGACGTTTCCGTCGGGATCAATCTCAATGCAATCGCCTTTTTTAAACGTTTTATTGTTCCGGCTGAAAGATGCTGATAATTTGCATGATTTAAGATGCCCATCTTCATAAAGACAGACCGGGAACAACAGGGAATTGCTGCAGGGGACTCCGTCAATCTCGATATTATGAACCGGATAACAGCCTTTCAGTTTCCCGGATGGATAAAAGCCTGCATAGATGCCGGATATTCCTCCGCCGCCCAGACAGAGAATTCCTTGAATTTCCTGGTCTTCAGGCAGTACGCAGCTGGTAATTATTCCCAGCGAATCAGGGAAAAGCCAGGTATGGGCCGGTAAAATGTTCACGCCCACCTGAACCGGCCTGGCTGTCTGAAAGGCCTTGAGCTTCCAGTCCGGGTGAAAATGCATCCACCCCTGAACCACCTCATATCCATCGTATGAAATGTTTCGGTCAGTGAGTCCGATATATACTCCGGACGCATCAGCTTGTCTGACTTTGGTGAAATGTATGCCGTTCTTAACGGTGTCTTTTTCCCATTGAAAAACCGAGCATGCGCTGAAGAGGATCATAAACAGGAGAGCAATATGATGGATTCGTATGGGCTTTTTCATGGTTTTGAGGAATTTGTCATTCAAAATTAGGTTAAATAATAATTAATCAAGCCGATATGAATTTTTTGTCGGGGATTTCTCCATTTCGTTCTTCAGGATGCATCTATATAATGGGCTCCGGTTGCGGCTGGCCTCCGGTTGCACCGGAGGGTACTAATAGGATGCCCTTGCAGGGCAGAGGGCTGGCATTGCCAGGATGTTGCTATAGGGGAGTTCGCTATTCGCCCTGCAAGGGCGTGATTCAGAGTAACCTTCGGCGCAGCCGGAGGAGAGTAAGGAGCAGAACCTCTAACTCTGCCGGAGGGCAGTAAGTAAAGCATACAACATGGACAGCTACAGAAGCACAACGTACCACATCGTGATCGTAACCAAGTACCGGGCAAAAGTGATACCTGACAAAGAGTCCCATCACCTGTACAATTACCTCTGGGGTATCCTCCGCAATAGGAACTGTCATCTGTACCGGATCAACGGCATCGAGGATCATATCCATATCGTTTGTGATATCCATCCGTCAATTGCGGTTGCTGACCTGGTTAAGGAGTTGAAGGTTGCCAGCTCTAAATGGATGAAACACTCGGGTTTGTTTCCTGATTTCTGCGCCTGGTCTCCCGGATACGGTGTCTTTACTTATTCAAAGGCTGACAGAAGTACTGTAATAAACTACGTTAAAAATCAACAGATACACCACAAAAGGGCTACTTTCAGAGAAGAGTTCAGGAAAATCCTGGATGATTTCGGGGTAGCGTACGACGATCGGTTCTTACCCTAAGTACCTTGGGGTGATGTAACCTCAGGTTTCACCGGAGGGTACTAATAGGGTGCCCTTGCAGGGCAGAGGACTGGCATTGCCAGGACATTGCTATCGGGTGTTCGCCATTCGCCCTGCAAGGGCGTGATTTTGAGTAACCTCCGGCGCAGCCGGAGGACAGTAAGTAAGGAGCATGACCTACGAAGCAGCCGGAGGCCTAGAACACCTCCATGTGCCGTCTGCGATAGACCCAGTAACCAAGCAGGAAGTAGATGACGGTCAACCCGGTCAGGCATACCAGCTGTGGCCAGATCCCGCTGATACCTGTCTGATAGATCAGGATTTGTTTCAGGGCATCGGTGGTATGATAGGTCGACATCAGTCCGGGAATCGTGAAATTATACCCGCCCAGGGCAAAGAGCTTAACCCCCTGGATGGGGAAAACCGTTCCTGAAAAGAACATGAACAGAAAAAGAGGGAAATTCCCGACAACCAGCACTTCATTCGCCGATTTAGTCATCCCGGCCAGGATGAGGCTGAACCCGATAACCGACAGGCAGGTGAGCACACAAACCAACAGGAAAAGCCCGAATGACCCTGAAAAGCTAAAACCAAAAAGCCACGCGGCTCCCAGCGTGAGCAGGATGCTGACCAACCCTACCACAACCTGAACAATGGAAATCCCGGTGATAAAGGTCAGCGGACTTAACCGCGAGAGTTTCAGCCGGAGCATAGTCTTTCTTTCGGGCTCGGCAACAAAGGCAATGGCGCCTGACAACATCAGCATGATGGTAGCCAGCGCCAATAATCCGGGGATGGCTATGGTAAACTCATTCATTTTGGAGGATTGCCCGGCCGGCGTTTCTATGAGATGATAGGGTTCACGGGTTCCGGTTACCGAACTGAGAAACCCCGAAACATACGTACTTCCTAAAATTGCAGAAATCATGTAATTGGTTTCGGTCAGGTTGCCGGATATCTCGAACGGAACCCTGACATGGGCACCTTCCTGCTTCAAACGGATACTGTCAGAAAAACCGGCAGGTATAACAATCATCGCGTTGGCCTCTTTGTTTCGTACCAGCTCTTCCGCAAAGGAACGACTGCTGGCTTCACTGAAATGGACGGGTATACTGTCGTTTTTTACGGATTCCAGATATCCGAGGAGCTCTTTCCCGTAATCGGCTGATGATGTGCCGACTGACTGCCGGTCAAGGTTAACTACGCTTACCTTAAGGTTTAGCGCTGCACTTTGATAAATCAGATAAAAGATTCCGACAAAAAACGGAGCCATCGAAATCGTTAGCACCAGGATCCAGAATTGCCGGATTTGCTCGGTAAAGCTTTTGCGGATGACTGCCAGTAGTTTCATGAGCGTAAAGTTTTACCGGTCAGTTGGATGAAAACATCTTCCAGCGTGTTTTCCCGAAGCTTGATTTCTTCAGTATGGAATCCCGCTTTGCTGAGTGACTCGAGCAGCAAAGGCATAAGTTGCATCGGATCAGGGCATTGTACCATAAGTTGCCGATTGTCAGTAGTCAGTTTGCCAATCAGTGGGAATTGCTGATTGAACAGTTGAGCGGTAGAATCATCGATCTGTTTATCCAGATTGATTTGCAGGGTATTATGGGTTCCGATGGAGTGTTTGAGATTCTCCGGAGTATCGGTCATCAGAATTTTGCCCTGATCGATGATGGCAACGCGGTTTGACAGCCTGTCAGCCTCATCCATAGTATGCGTGGTCAGGATAATGGTACGGGTGCCAGCCAGACTCCTGATGAATTCGCGCATGAGAATCCTGCTTTGAGGATCCAACCCGGCTTCAGGTTCATCCAGTATCAGGACTGCCGGATTATGGACCAGAGCCAGGGCTATGTTCAGCCTTCTTTTCATTCCGCCGGATAGCTTTCGGGCCTGTTTGTCTGATTGCGAAGATAATCCGAGCTGATCTAAAAGGTCCAGGCTTCTCGACTTTGCCGTCTTCCTTGGCAGATTGTACATTTCTCCGTTGAAAACCATCTGCTCCAGGCAGGTTAGCCTTTCCCAATGGACATTATCCTGCGGACATACCCCCAGCAGCGATTTGCCGTCACGAAACTGATGTAGCGTTTGCCCGTTGAAAAGAACCTCCCCTTCATCAGGCCTCAGCAATCCGCAGATCATTCTGATTGCCGTGGTTTTACCGGCTCCGTTCGGTCCCAGGAAGCCAAGGATCTCACCCGGATGTACCTCCAGGTTAATATGATCCACGGCTACCTGATCCCCGAATCGTTTGGTGAGATTAACTGACTTGATTTGTATCGGAATCACTATACAGTCGGTTTAGGTCACCGAAAATAGTGATATTTCCAATTACATCGGCCTTACCGGAATACAGATGTCAACGATATGCTTCTTTTCCGGATGTTCCTCGGCATTGTTGTAGTACAGATCAAACGGAAGCCGGTCGTCACAGACATAACCGCTGGATGGAAGCCAGTCGCGGTTGATTTCATCCCAGGCTTCACCGAACTGGTCGGTGGTGATCTCAAAACGGCACATGGCGTATTTCCCGCCTGCAACCTTCATCTTGCCGATCTCGCCTTTTACCTCCATATTTTCGGGTATGGTGATGCAAACACTCGACCTGAGTTTTACTTCCTCAGTAATTTCAGGGCTATCATGATACACACACAGGAGTCTTGTATCCGGATTGGCGAAAAGGCCCCTCGGACCAGCCCAGCGCATAAGCTTGCCGAATGCCTCTCCGATAGTGTTGTACGGGCCCGTGTGGCGCACGTAAGCCACATTCATTTCCTGCAAATCTTTAATCTCTACATTTTTCATAATCAATGGATTTAATTGGGTTAAACTTACTCTGCGAAGTTCCCCTGATTTATCCATTTCAAATCGACCGGCCTTGCTGTGTAATTGATTTTCCTTGCTGACTTGTTTGCGATTTTTGCTATGTTCGAGATGCCCCCCTCTCCGGAAACGGGTCGGGGTCATACCAAAGAAATCCCTGAATGCCCGGTTGAAAACCGATTGCGACGAAAATCCGCAACCATAAACAATATCGGTCACCGGAAGATCGGGCTGATCTGCCAGAAGCCCGGCCGCCCGCTCCAATCTCAAACGACGGATGAATTCATACAGAGATTCACCCGTCAAAGCGGAAAAGATCCGGTGAAAATGGAATTTGCTGAATGCAGCGACATCTGCCAGCTCCTCCAGAGTCATCGGTTCGGAAAGGTGTTTTTCAATGTAATCCATAACCCTGTTGATTCGGGCGATGTACTGCTGAACATAATAATCAGAATTGAACATATCACAAATATAGCAACGGGCTCTGACTCTCATTCATAAAATTTCACACAGCTCCATGGAACCGGGATTCAATCTACTGCCGGTTTAGTCAATATGAAATGGAACAACCCGGAATTCGTACATTTGCCGGCATGAAACAAATCATTTTAAAGCCGGGAAGGGAGAAATCCCTGAAGCGTTTGCATCCGTGGGTTTTCAGCGGAGCGATCCACAAGGTCAATGGAACACCTGCATCAGGCGAAACCATTGAGG
>JAQWAJ010000098.1 GCA_028707745.1 Bacteroidales bacterium
TACCTGCCTCAGACGCATAATTTCGACAACCGTTTTCCAATATCCGTTGTCGAAGTGGTGCTGAGTGGTCTGTTGAAGCTGCATGGCATTACCACGCGGGTAACCAAAGAAGACAGGAAGGGTGCCATGGAGGTGCTTGAGAAAGTGGGCATGGCAGGTTTTGCTAACCGAAGCATCGGTGAACTATCGGGCGGACAAATGCAGCGTGTGTTTATCGGCCGTGCACTGATCTCGAAGCCGCAACTGCTGATACTCGATGAACCGGTCACCTATGTCGATAACCGTTTTGAACAGGAATTGTACAACCTGCTCGAACGCATCAGCCAGGAAACATCGATTCTGCTGGTCAGTCATGATGTGGGCCAGATCGTATCGTCGGTGCGGACCATTGCCTGCGTGAACCGTCACCTGCACTATCACCCCAGCAATCAAATCACCGAGGAGATTCTTGAGTCGTATAATTGCCCGATCGACCTGATTACCCATGGTCATGTACCTCATCGTGTTTTACCCACCCATCACTCATGATACCCGAATTTTTCAATTATGAATTTATCCGTTTTGCCCTGGCGGCTTCGCTGCTGAGCAGCATCACCGCAGGTATCATCGGCACCTATGTGGTTACCCGCCGGATGGTTTTCATTACGGGCGGAATCACGCATGCCTCATTTGGCGGACTCGGACTGGGATTTTTCCTGGGCATCAATCCGCTGATCGGCGCAGCTCTGTTTGGGGTAGCTTCAGGGATCGGTGTTGAATATCTTTCGCGCTTCCGCAAAATCCGTGAAGATTCTGTGATTGCGATGATGTGGTCGTTCGGCATGGCTATCGGGATCATCTTTATTTCTCTGGCACCAGGATATGCCCCCAACCTAATGAGCTATCTTTTTGGCAATATCCTGAGCGTTTCAACAGGAGATATCCTGATCATGAGTATCCTGATGGTTCTGGTGCTGGCGCTGTTTATTCCCTTTTTCAGGCTCATTCAGTACCTGACTTTTGATGAAGAGTTTGCGCAAACCAGCCGCGTACCGGTAAGTCTGTTCAAGTATCTGCTGGCCGGCCTCGTGGCGCTTACCGCCGTGGTTTATATCCGGGTAGCCGGGATCATACTGGTTTTGTCGCTGCTGACGATCCCGCAAAACATTGCCCTGCTCTTTTCCAATAATCTCAAAAAGATCATGTTTTTATCCATCGGGATCGGCTTCCTTGGGTCATTGCTCGGATTGATCTTTTCGTATGCCGGGAATATTCCTTCAGGGGCCTCCATTATCTTCTGTCTGGTTCTGCTGTATCTCGTTGCTTCGGCCGGCAAGGGAATCCTTTCGTCGAGGAAAACAGCACATCAACACTCCTGATTTCGGGTATCTGATTAAACCCAAACCCATAATTGAAGTCTTAAAAAATGTGAAAATAAGTGCTTATTAAGGGTCCATCATTTGTTTATCAATGTATGAATCGTACTTTTACACGCCCTTTAATCCCCCGGGCATGTTTTTTTGGATTTTTACCTTTAGGTATTCTATATGACGATAAATAAAAGAACAACGTGGCATCGCCTGCTCTTCGCCGTGCTCATGGCGGGGCTTGTTTCATCATGCACCACCGAAATCGATATTAACTCTGAAAATCAGAACGTTCCGATCGTATATTGCGTTTTGAACTCTGCCGATTCCTTCCAATATGTAAGATTGCAGAAAACCTATCTGGTCGATTCCAAAGCTGGGGAAACTCCGCCAGATCAGGACAGTGTTTACTTTTCGGGGGAGATAGTCGTTAATATCGAGCGTTTGTCAGAGGGCCAGGTCGTTGAAACCCACCGTTTTTATCCTACCACCGAGATTCCGAAAGATTCCGGGTTTTTCCCGAGTGAAAAGAACATTCTTTACCGGGCCAAGATGACGATCGTACCGAATTCTGTATACCGCCTATACATCTATCTGGGTAGTAAAGAGAAAGTTCTGTATTCTGAAGCAACCACATTGAGTGCATTAAAAGTTTTGAATCCATTGCCATTGAAACAGAGGAAGATCAGTCTTTATGACGGGACCAATTACATCTGCCAGTGGGAGCCGGTTACCAATGCCGGGATTTATCAGGTTGCCGTCAGGTTCAAATATAAGGAGACAGCCGGTGGTGTAACAAAAACCAAATTTATCGATTGGCCACAGGCTCTCGCCAGCCAGAATGCAGGTTCCGACTATCTGAGTTCGAGTATCAGCGGGGCCAGGTTTATGCACATTTTAGATGAAAACCTTGCAGTCGAGGCAGGCGTTGTCAGACAAGTCATCGGGCTGGATTTCTATATTGTCAGCGGAAGCATTGAGATGTCATACTACATCCAGTCGACCTCCCCTACCGAAGGAGCCCTGATGGAAAAGCCCGTTTATAACAATATTACCAACGGGCTTGGACTTTTCGCAACTGAATCGAGGGTGAACATACCCGACCTGATACTGTCGCCGGTTACCATCGACAGTATCGCCTACGGGCAATATACCAAAAATCTTGGTTTCCTGGATCATAACAATGACAGGGACAGCACAAACAGTTATTAAGACATACCGAACATGAAAAGATTTTCCATATTAGCTATACTCGCAGGGTTGGTTTTCCTCGTTTCATGCGATCCTGAAGTAATACCGGTCGACACTGGCGGCGATGGCACTTCAAAGGTTCTCGGCACTCTGGAGATAGAGTTCCGCGTCCCTTCCTCCATTCTTCCTCCATACCGGGTATTACGGGCCGATCTCAGCGTAGCCAAAGACGCCGAATCGCTTTATAAAGGAAAGTTCCTTCAAATGGCTAATGTTTATAACAGCCAGATGACTTATACTTTTAACCTGGCACCAGGTACTTATTACTACCAGGCTGGTATCATCTGCATAGCTCAAGGAGATTCATGCACAGCAGCCAGTTTTCCGGGAGGCACTTATGGTATGAAATGGGCCATTGGTACCGCTGAAGTGAAGCAAGACAAAACCACGCACGTTATACCTCAATTCACGAAATAAACATGAAGATCACACCATTCAGATATATCCCACTCCTGGTTCTGGCATTAACGGTTCTTGTACAATGCGATAAAGATGAGGTAAATAGTACAGCCCCTTTAGCTTCCTTTAAACTGTCACCTTCCAGCGGACTCACGACAACCACTTTCCAGTTTGATGCCAGTGCATCAAAAGCTACCTCTGCAGGCGACACCCTGTTATTCATCCGCTGGGACTGGGACCGTGATGAAATCTGGGATACCGGTTTTTCAAGATCCCGATTATTTACCCACCGCTACTACAAACCGGGCAGCTACAACCCACGCATGGAGATCCGTAATGAAGCCGGCCTGAGCGACACCATTGAGTTACCGGTTGAGGTGGCCCGTGGGTACAGCGCTCCGCAGCCATCCTTTACCATCTCTCCCGCCAGCGGGAACCTCCGGGTAGAATTTGTATTTGATGCCGGACAAACAAAAGATGACGAAGACAGTCTGAATACACTGAAATTCCGCTGGGATTGGGATGGCAACGGAGTGTATGACACGGAATACTCTGATCAGCCTTTGATCAAACACATGTTCAGTGCACCAGGCTTATACAATACAACCGTCGAGGTTGCCGATCCGAAAGGGCTTACGGCAAAACTGATGAAATCAGCCTTAGTATCAACCAGCAACCCTAATCTGGTACCCCGGTTTACCTACACCCCTGAAAACCCAAACACTTCTGATCTGGTTTTACTGGACGCCTCATCTAGCTATGACCCAGACAATGCCGGCAATACTTTCCTGTATCGCTGGGATTTCGAGGACGATGATACATTTGATACTGAATATCTTTCTAATCCCGTTGTCAGCCATACTTTTAACACCGAAGGGAACAACACCGTCGTGCTCGAAATCAAGGACCAATGGGGATTAGTTAACCAGGCATCCATTGTGGTTTACATTGCACATTCAAACCGCAAGCCGACTGCAGCATTCTTTAGCGGATGCGAATATGGTAACCTGACTACCAATTTCTACTTCAATGCCAGTCAAACCAGTGACAATGAAGACTGGGCTGACCTGATGAAAGTGCGCTGGGACTTCGACAGCGATGGAAACTGGGATACCGAATACAATAAAATCAAAACAGCTTATCACCTGTATGGCACTCCCGGAACTTTTAAAGTCAGAATGCAGGTCTTGGATTCAGGCGGATTGACCGATACCACCAGTCTTAACGTATATGTTTCTTCGGGCACCAACGAAACCGGTCTCATTCTGGATGAAACAAAAGGCATTTATTACGGGACGGTTAAAATAGGCACTCAATGGTGGATGTCAGAAAACCTGAATGAAACCAGCAGTGGAAAATTCTGCTACAGCGGAAGAAATTCCAACTGTGAAACTTATGGAGGGCTCTATACCTGGACCGCCGTAATGAACGGCACTACATCAGAAAAGGCGCAAGGCTTATGCCCCTCGGGCTGGCATATACCCTCTCTCACAGAATGGACCAAGCTGATTGATTTCTATGGTGAAACGTTGGCAAAAGGCCATCTCGAAGTCGGAGGTGACAGCGATTTCAGAATGCTCCTGGCAGGGCAACGCTCGACAGGCGGAAGCTCTGAAATGATGAATCAGGTTACAAACTTCTGGACCTCTACGAAATCATCTGGCGAAAATTCCTTCGCTATATCTTTCCAAAAAGATCAGGCAAACTACTTTAAGCTGAATCTGTCGAGATCATACGGATTCAGCGTGCGATGCGTAAAAGAATAACTGTAAGTTTCAGCGTAGAGCTGCGAAATTATCTGCCTCTACGCTGAAACCTCAGTTCATTGAAGTAAGCCACGTAAACCAGCACGACCAGTGCGATCAGTCCGACATAAGCCATCACTGGGATGGTGGGCATATCGCCTCCAGCGTAAGAGTGCATTCCGCCCAGGAAATAGTTGACCCCGAAATAAGTCATCAGAACAGATCCGAATGCCATCAGTGAACCCAGGTTGAATGCAAAATCATTGTTGAAATCCTTGATGTGATGCATGTGCGTCACAAAGCTGTAAACCAGGATGGTTATCAGGCACCAGGTCTCTTTCGGGTCCCAGCCCCAGTAACGCCCCCACGACTGATTGGCCCAGATAGCTCCCAGAAAGCATCCGATGGTGATCAAATAGATTCCCGCGATCAGCACAATTTTATTGATCCTCGTCAGATGGGCAATATGTCCGTCGATCGTCTGATAGTTGTTTCTGTTTTTCGAAACATATAATATCATCGTGATCAGCCCGATAAGAGCGCCCAGCCCGAGAAACGAGTAACTGGTCATGATCACGGCGACATGGATCGTCAGCCAAACGGATTTCAGCACCGGTACCAGCGGGGTAATTTCCGGGCTCATCCAGCTCAGATGTGCTACCAGCAAGGAGAGGGCTGCTAAAACTGCGGTCAGTGCCAATGGCAGCTGCGACCGCCAGAGCATCAGAAACCCGGCCAGCAGGGTGCCCCAGGCTACAAAAATCATCGATTCATAGCCGTTGCTCATCGGAGCATGGCCCGAAAGATACCAACGCAACCCCAGACCTACCGTATGGATAATCCAGGCTCCACCCAGAAGGCCCGCGAAAATCCAGCCAGCCCGTTTATGCCATCCCGCAGGTTTGAACAGCGAAATCATCTGAATAATCAGAAACAACAAGCCAATCGTGGCATATACAATAGCCAGCCGCTCAAAAATCAGGGCACGGTTATAGAAGACTTCGAGTTTTGCTTTGTTTTCTGATGGAATCAGCGCACCACCCAGCTTTTTCTGAAATTTCGAGATCTCTTGGCGCAAGGTTCCGGCCTCCTTGAAATTCCGGTCTCCCACTGCCTTCAGATAATTACCGAACATATCCGCTACGATCAGGGAATCAACCGGATTGCCGATCACTGCCTTTCCTGGAATCATCCATTTGGCTCCGGGATGGGTTGCATCCGGAAAAATCTGCAACAGTTGCCCGTTCATTCCCAGGTAAAAAATATTGAGCGTTTCATCCAGTTTGATGACCGATTTGTCAAAACCGTTACGCTGGTTGGGCTGTTTCTGCAAAGCCTCCTGCACCAGATCCGACATCAGATATTCCCCCTGCCTGAAGAAATCGTTGTATGCCCCCTTCCCTCCTGAAATCCTGAATAACCTGGCTATCTCCTGATCCCGGATCTCAATAATCTTCAACTTCGACCATTCCTGAGGTTCAATCATCAGGCTAAGCCAGAACTGCTCGGGCAACATGCCCCCGATCTTGTTTTTCCCGAAAAGTTTGCGCGACATTTCGGAGGAAAGTGTGCTGACTGGTTTTATTCGACCTTCGTTCCCCTGAACCCACATCCTGCCAAATGCCTTTGCTTCTGTAACATCAGGAGGAGTCGGGAATTCCCGGGCCTCTGCCGCCGATCCCCGTAGAAGCAGAAACAGCAGTAAACCAGCCCCTAAAACCGGCTTCCGGCTATCGCGGAGCAGCTTCCTGAACCTGCTGTCAGGTGCAAACATCGACAGTATGATGAAAACCATCATCAGAAAATATCCGGCATAGGTAACGCCAGTGCCCAGCGAGTCGTGGTTAACCGACAATACCGTGCCAAGTTCATCGGTGTCGTATGAAGATTGATAAAACCGATAGCCCTTGTATTTTAAGGTATTATTCATAAATATCCGGTAGGGCCGCTGGTGACCTGATGGATC
>JAQWAJ010000099.1 GCA_028707745.1 Bacteroidales bacterium
CAAGGTGATTCCGATCGACCAGATAGAATATATTGAAGCCGAAGATGATTACGTGATGGTTTATACCCCAGATGGGCGATATCTGAAGCAGATGACCATGGGTTATCTCGAGGAGCATCTTAATCCGGCTGAATTCATCCGTGTACACCGGTCGCAAATCGTGAAAATTGCCAGCATTATTCAGCTTGAGCCCTACGACAAGGAAACCAAAGTGTTGGTCATGTCATCAGGGAAGAAAATTCACACCAGCAAGGCGGGTATGAAGAGATTGCGGGAGATGCTGGGGTTTTAAGGCAAAGGGCAGAAGGCAAAAGGCAAAAAACAGATGGAAGTGGTGGTTTGCTACAAGGTCCGGCTTTCGCCGGGATGACAGGCGCATTGAGGGGAGATTGGTGGTACTCCCAACTACCACAACAATTACAACAATTACAACAACTACAACAACTACAACGATTACAACAATTACAACAATTACAACAATTACCTTTTCCCCGTCTCCGGTCTGCTTTAAAATATCATCTTATATCCTATCCCCCTCACATTCAGTATTTCCACATTGCTGTCGTACTGCAGGTGCTTACGAAGCTTGGTGATGAACACGTCCATGCTGCGGGCATTGAAAAAGTTATCGTCACCCCATACTTTTTTAAGCACGAAGCTGCGTTCGACAACCTGACTGCGGTTGATGCAGAGTAACCGCAGAATTTCGGCCTCCCGGTGAGTGAGCTTGGTAACCTGGTTCCTGAATTCCAACGTCTGTTTCATGTGATCGAAACGGTAGGCGCCAATTTGATGAACCTCGGTTTCGTCGTCTGATTTCAGCGAATCGCCGGGATCCGACAGCCGCGCGTTAATCCTGACGATCAGCTCTTCCATGCTGAAGGGCTTCTTGATGTAATCATTGCCTCCGATTTCAAATCCTTTTACGACATCCGGGGTTTGAGAACGAGCCGTCAGAAAAATGATCGGGGTCAGGGAATCCGTTTTGCGAATTTCCTGTGCCATGGTAAAGCCATCCTTTACCGGCATCATAATATCGAGCAGGCAGATATCCGGTTTATATTCCTCATAAGCCTGCATTCCGGTTTTTCCATCCTGACAATACCTGACATCAAACCCTCTCGATTCGAGACTCTCTTTTACAATCAATCCCAGGGATTGCTCATCTTCGACAAACAGTACTTTGATTTTTTTCATTGGATTTCTGGTAATGCAACAGTAAACTCTGATCCCGCTCCCAGCTGGCTTTTTACGCCCACTGTTCCGCCATGCGATTCCACAATCTGCCTGACATAAGCCAGGCCGAGGCCGAATCCCTTGACAGCATGGAGGTCGCCGGTTGGTACCCGGTAAAATTTATCGAAAATATGTTTTTGCTGCTCTTTTGATATTCCCATGCCGTGGTCGCGCACGGTGAAAATGACATATTCGTTATCGCGCGAACAACTTATCTCGATTAAAGCAGTTGGTCCTGAGTATTTTACTGCATTGTCAAACAGGTTGTTGATCACATTTTGCATATGGAATTTATCTGCATGGATGTAGGCCGGTCCCTTCATGTCGAACCGGAATTCCACTCGATCCGGGTTCTGAATGATGAATTTTTGTGCTGTTTCTTCCAATACCAGGCTGACATTAAATGTTTCCTTAAAGAGAACGAGCTGCTGCTTCTCAAAAGTACTGATGCGTAAAACATTTTCCACCATTCCAGCCAGGCGGTTTAACTCACGGCGGGATAAATCGATGTATTTAAGGCTTTTGTTTTTGTCGGAAAGTGCATCAAACTGAACCAGAGCCTCCATGGCCGCAGATACAGTAGCGATAGGCGTTTTCAGCTCATGGGTCATGTTATTGACGAAATCGTTCTTGATGTCGGAGAGCTTTTTCTGCCTGAAAAGCATCGCCAGCATATAGAAAAAACTGCCGGCAGTTAAAACCACGAAAAAGACCGAGGCGATTAAAGTCATCCACATTCTGTTCAGCAGGAAAGAGCGGGTTTCAGGAAAGAAAACCAGTACTTTCTCATTGTGGCGGTTAATGCCCGGAAGCTTTTGAATAACCTGGGCCGATTTAAAAAGTTCAGGAGTGCCGCCCGTTAAGTCATATATCGTATCATTCTTGCTGAATGCCATGAAAAATGGGGTAGTGATTTTACGCTCTACAAGGCGTTTCCTGTACTTATTACTGATTACGGGCAATTCAGGATGTATGGTTGCCAGGCTCTGGAACACTTTACCAACTATACGATCCAGATCTTCCTGATTGATGTGCATCGAATCTCTCCGCACCATGGCCGAAGTTGTGGTGTCACCCCAATTAAGGGTCTCTTCAGCGATCCGATAGGTTTCAATGGTAATGGGTTCGTTTGCGCTATCTTTTTTGTCGAGGATATGACTGATAATGGTCTCTTCAGTCTCCAGGTTCAGTACCTCTTCAAGTGCCACGCTAATCTTGTTCCGGAAGGTTTGATTGTGCATGTCATAGGAATTGCTGATCCAGTAGATCTGGAAAATAATGATCCCGGTCAGGGCAACTGACATGATGATGACAATATATCGAAGGTTTTTATTCACGATGCCAATTTACGCAGAAGTCAATGAATCGTCATTGTTGATTAACAATCGTTAACAGAGTAAGAATATCCTATATTTGTATCATTACCTATTATTCACACAAACTATGAAAATTCACACTATTCAATCAAAAGTTTTAATACTGAGCCTGATCCTGATGCTTTCGGGCGTGGGTTTAATGGGCCAGTTTGTGATTCCCAAAGGCCAGCCGGTCAACGGGGAGTACACTTTTAAAGAAGCCCTAAAGGCTTATGATGAGTGGGCTTCAGTGCCATCGAACCTCGATCAGAAAGGGTGGAAAGCTTACGGTCGTTTCATGGAGTTTAACCGTAGCCGTTTGAATCCTGATGGCAATCCGGCAGACCCTTCAATCTTTCTGACAGAGGTCGGTAAGGTGCAGGTGGAGAAGCAAATGCAGGCCCGGTTGAAATCCGGTCAGGGCTGGTCACCGGTCGGACCCGATCATCGCCCGCCAAGCACTTCTTATTCTTCATCTCATGGAATGGGAAGAATCAATTGTATCGCTTTTCACCCGACTAACCCGCTGATTTATTGGGTTGGAGTAGCACAGGGTGGGGTGTGGAAAACAACGGATGGCGGAAATACCTATCAGCCGCTCACCGACGATCTGCCCATCTTACGCATCAGTGATATCGCTGTAAACCCAAAGAATCCCGATAATATCTTTATTTCGGTATGTGATTATGCCTATATCGGTGCCGGATTGAATCTGGATAACCGGAAACGTAATACTCATTATGGGATTGGGGTATATCGGACTGATAATGGCGGACTTACCTGGGAACCGACCGGTTTGTCGTTTAATCAGACAGATTACGATGCCTCCCTGATCAGAAGGGTATTGTTTCATCCTACTCAGGCTGGAACCTTGCTTGCAGCCGGTGTTTCAGGGATTTTTAAATCGACCGATGACGGAGCTACCTGGCGCAAAGTATCAGATGATGTAGTCTGGGATTTTGAGCAGGATTTTAACAATGGGCTGGTGATTTATGCAACCACGGGAAATGTTAGAAATGTTAGTGGAAACTATGCCAAGCTGTTTAAAACAACCGATTTTGGAGAGACCTGGGTGCAGAAGACGACTAACTGGCCGACGGATTTTAGTATCGGGAGAACTGAAATCGGACTGACGGCGCAGAATTCAAATTATGTATACATAGTGGCTTCCGATCAAAATGGTTCCTTTTACGGGTTCTACCGGTCGACTGATGGTGGCGAAACCTGGCAGGCCCGCAATACCATGGCTGCTGACGGTTATAATATTTTAGATGCCAGTCAGGGCTGGTATGATCTGGCCATTCTGGTTGATCCGAAAAATAAAGAGCGGGTTTATGTGGGAGGATTAAACATGAACGCCACCTCAAACGGAGGTACATCGTGGGAAGCCTGCACTTTTTGGGTGTTTTCAGAAGACGATTTCACTCTGCATGCTGATCAGCATCAGTATAAATATAACCCGGTGGATGATAAAATCTATGCTTGTCATGACGGCGGAGTTACCCGGGCTGATACCATCATTCCCGGTACTAAAAACGGGAAATGGGCTACAACATGGGAAGAACGGTCAAACGGCATGATCATTACCTCGTTCTACCGGATCGGGCTCTGCGAGATGTTTCCGGGGTATGTGGTAGGAGGTGCCCAGGACAACTCCAGTTTTTATAACAAGAACGGCAGCTGGATCAATTTTATCGGTGGTGATGGCATGGATTGCATGATCAATCCGGATAATCCGAACATCGTATATGGTTCTTCGCAATATGGTTCTTTTGTCCGTTCAGATGATGGAGGTAATTCGTATCAGTCGATCAAACCCAATGTGGGCACTGAAAAAGGGGAATGGACAACCCCGATTATTCAGGATCCGAATAATCCCAATACGATTTTTATCGGATATGGTAATGTTTACAAATCCCTGAATAAGGGGACCTCCTTTACCAAGATTTCTAACTTTCCGGTTGTTTCAGGTTACAGGAGCCCGTCTGAAATCACTGCAATGGCCCTGTATCCAGGGAATAGCAAGACGTTGTATGCTGCTCAGCGGCTGCGTTATGACTATCCTACCAAAACCAAGCTTTGGGCAACACAGGATGGTGGAACCCGTTGGATGAACATTACCGAGTTCATTCCTGATTCGCTGTACATCACATCTTTGGCAGTCAGTGGTGAAGATTCGCTTGAGTTGTGGGTGGCTTATGGAGGTTTCCTGCCCGGGCAGAAAGTTTACCGCACCAAGGACGGGGGGGCAACCTGGGATAATATGTCGCTGAATCTTCCCAATATCCCGGTAAACACAGTGGTTTATCAAACCGGCTACGGAAACGGGGTCGTCTATATTGGTACCGATGCCGGAGTTTATTATTATACCGAAGAATCAGGAAAATGGAACTTATTCAGCGATCTGCTTCCAAACGTCATTATTTCGGAGCTGGAAATACATGCGCAGTCGCGGAAAATATATGCTGCTACCTTTGGCAGGGGTATCTGGATGGCTAATTGTGTTCAGGGAGCATCAAGCACGGAACCTGTAGGTTTTGCAAGCAGTAAACTGAGTGTTTTTCCGAACCCGTCTCATGGGGCCATTAATCTGAAAGTGGAGGGAATAAAGACCTCTGAGGCCCGCATCGAGGTGATTTCCATTACCGGGGAACGCATGTTTGAAGAAACGGTATCAGTCGGAAACGGAATCCTTCAAAAACAATTGAATCCCGATTTGATTCCGGGTGTCTATTTTATCCGGGTTTGGGCAGGTAAACAGCATCTGACGGATCGGTTTATTAAGCAATAAACGGAGAACGGAGACCGGAGACCGGAAAACCGGAGACCGGAAAAAAAGAGGCTGCCTCATTACCGAGGCAGCCTCTTTTTTTTTCAGGCAGGTTGGTTAGTGGATATCCCAGAATATTTTGGTATTCAGGTTGTCTTTGGCTTTTACTGCTCCGTAGTTGGCACCGTTGAGGTCTTGTTCCGATTGCGGATAGAGCCATCTTACCGGCGGAACGGTTTGCTGGCTGGTTGGATCCGGCGGGAATGTAAATGCCGGAGCATCCAGGCGGCGGTATTCAGCCCAGGTTTGAGGCATCTGTGCCAAACCGGTGTTGATCCATTTTTGTGTGGCTATGAGGGCAATCTTATCGGAGTTGGCGTCCCAGCTGATGCCTGAACCACTAATATAAGCGGCAATGGCTTCAGCGGTCGGATTTTCGAGCGGCGTTCTGTAGGTGCCGGTTCCATTGATGTTAAAATAGAGTTCAATGGATTGTTCGATACCCAGCTCATAGGCAGCTTTAGCGCTTCCTGAGCCATATCCTTTTTGATAGGCCTCGGCTTTGATGAAGCTGACTTCTGCAGCGGTGAGAATAAATCCCGGGAACAGGTCGTTGCGGGTAAAGGAGGAGGTGTCATACTTGGAGATCAGTCCGGCAGTCAGTTTTGTATTCTGATCTGTTTCACTGTCCAAAGGATCCATCCCGATATATTCACCTTTCACATTCGGATCGAATATAGCCGGAAGCCGGGGGTCACCATTGTCGACCATGTTTTTAACCATAGCATAAGGCGCAATGTCGTATTGCCCCCAGGTTTCCATGGCTTGACGGATACCGCCCGTTTTGCTGGATGTTGTGGCATACATGTCAGGACCGCCGGCATCGTTCATGATATTTTCGGCGTTTGACTCAACGATCGGATAGGTTCCTGGATTTCCCAGGATCTCGGCGATCTCGGTTTGTGCCCTTGAAGTCATAACATCAGAAACACGCATCAGCATTCGCAGGCGCAGCGAATTGCAATATTTCTGCCAGATTGAGATGCTTCCATTATTGAGGAAGTCTTTTTTACCGAACAAATCAGCATAGAAGGATGGAACCTGAATGGTTGACAGCTCAGTTGCTATAGCTTTCAGATCATCCAGCATGGTGGTGTAAATGGTCTGGGCATCGTCATATTTAGGAAGCGCTTCATCAAGATTACCGATGCTTCTGATCTTACCGGCCTCTGACCACGGGATATCTCCATAGATATCGACCACCTGCTGGGTTTGGTCATAGAAGAATA
>JAQWAJ010000100.1 GCA_028707745.1 Bacteroidales bacterium
TGCATCCCATGATAATGATTTTGCCGTAATTTTAATTAAATAGGAGGTCCAGAAACCGGTGTTTCTAGTTTTATCCATAAAAGTAGAATCGGTAAAATACAGCCAACCTGCCGGAAGGGCTGAAAACTTACTCTTATTATCGCCATCTCCGCGGTTGTTCCATCCCGACTGGCTCTTTAAATGCAAACCGGCCATTTGTGAAGTGTATTGATTAATCAGTTCATTCCATTCGGATCTGGAAGGTATGTGCCAGCCTTTCGGGCAAATGCTCATGGCTGCCGGCCAATTATACAGCACCCCGTATGCCCGGTAGTTCTCAGTAGCCATAGCCTCTTCGGTATTGGTTCCCGGATAGTCATAAACATAGAAGAAGGATTCTTCCTCAGATCCTTTATTGGGTGGGCTTACCCTGGGCAGATAGGCCAGGTTTTCGGTCATCCAGGTCAGGTTGCCAATCATCCTGTAATGATAAACATGATTATCTCTCGGATCAGTGAATTCGCCACTGATGGGCGTTTTTTCGAGCTTGAGGTTTAATTGGGTATGAATTTCCTGAAAATCGATTTTCTCTGATAATTCCACATAGGCATAGCTGTCGTTCGCAACCCTGTTCACTACCAGCGTTCTCTGTCCATGCGGAATATACAAGAGCGAGTAATAACCGGCTGCATTGGTGGTTGAATTCAAACGGCTTTCTGAACCATCCGGGTTCAATACGACAATCCGGGCATATTCCAGCGGATTGTTTTCATCATCGGTAATGATCCCGGATAACTTAGTGGTATGGCTTACCGAGGTGATTTCGGCACTGACAACCCGAACACCGTTAGCCGGAATCTCAATGGTCATCGTACTGTTCGAAAAATCCTGCATGGTCACGGATAACGTGCACTTGCCGGCTGGCAGTGAATCGATCCTGAAATACCCGGCTTCATTGGTGGTCGTTTTATAATCTCCTGCGGTGACTGTGGCTTCAGGTACCGGAATAGTGAAATTAGTGTAATAGGCATGACCTTCAAGGCTGCCCAGTTCAGTTGCTGCCAAAAGAATCCGGATATTTTGTGATACGGAATTTTTCCCATCCGAAACCGTTACGCTTATGGTGTAAGTCTTCGCGACTCCACTGAACGGCGATTGCCATCTGATCTCCCGGATATTGGTCACGTTCGGGAAACTGCCTTCTTCGGCGCTCCAGGTATAGATCAGGTTATCCTCATCTTCATCAGTGGCAGTGGCTGTCAAAGTAAATAACGATCCTGCATTTCCCGTTTCCGGAGTGCATTTGAGTTCCGAGATCACCGGGGGATGATTTTTTGTACAAGAAAAACAGAGGGCCACTATCAGAAGTAACAATGCTGGTCGATTCATTTTGGGATAGGTTGGTTTTTGAGGTTGGATATTGCTTACCCGACTATTTTACAACAGTTTCATTTCGCCGATAAAACCGGCAAAGTATAGCGGTAATGAAATCAGAGAGTATTGAATGGACTTATTTTGGTTATTGACGCGGATAACAGCCTGTAAGTGATCGCCATAATTGGGCACATCGAGGTTTAATCGAATACCTTTTTGTTTGTCAACTGCTCCCAAAAAAACCTGGAGAGATTTTAACGTTCCCGTTTTACCGGCTTTTACTTCAACCGGGTAAATGCCGTTTTCTATTTGTAAGAGATAGTCGATCTCGGCATTGGAGTTTTTTGCTTCACGTATCCAGTAGTACAACCTTGTCTCCTTAAAAACGGGCGATGAAGCGATAAACTCTTGTCCGACAAACTGCTCTGCCAGCGCCCCCTCGAAATCGGTGCATAAGTTTTTAATATCGGCTAATCGTATTTGCGCCAGGTGATTGGCTAATCCAATATCCATAAAAACCGGCTTAAATGTATCGTTATCAACGAACTGTGTAATTGGAGGATTAACCGATTTGGTTTTTCGTACTAAATGGATAACCCTGCTCATCTCGAGCTTTAATAAAGCTTCTTTTAACTGCGAAGAATGGACATTCCGATCGATGTTTACATATTTTACTTTTCGTCCGATATTGTTGGCAACATAATGTAGTGACAACTTCAGGAAATCCTGTTCTTTGCGGGTGCCATATTTTGCGAAATCGTACTGCAGAGAGGTTAATATGTTGGAATGGACCTTTTCAACTTCAATCAGATTACCGGTATCTATATAGGTTTGTATAGCTTCCGGCATACCGCCGATAAAAAAGTACAACCGCAGGTAATCAGCAATTTTTGAATGAATGGTTGCGCTAAAATTTTTATCGGGTGAGAAGTTGCTTATATAATCGCAAAGCCCGGTTTCACCAAGTGCAGTGCAAAACTCCATGAAATTGAGCGGATACAAATAGGCATATTCCACTCTTCCGATTGGCATGGAATAACTGACTTCATTAAGTGTATGATCAAGCAGTGATCCGGCGGCAATAATGTGCAAGCCCGGAGCTTGTTCGTAAAAGTATCGTAATGATGCTATTGCCGCTGGTGAAACCTGAATTTCGTCAACGAAAAGCAACGTTTTTCCAGCAATCACCGGAATGTTATAAAGACTGGTTAATTCATTGATGATGATCTCAGGATTGTTACTGGCAAAAACCGTTTGCAAGTTGCGGTCCTGCTCCAGATTGACCGATAAATAGTATTCAAAATGGGCATTCCCAAATGCATTGATAATAAATGTTTTGCCAACCTGCCTGGCGCCTCTTAGTATCAATGGTTTTCGCTTAGGACTATCCTTCCAGGCCACGAGATAGTTTTCTATGTTTCTTTTCATTTCACTAAACTTTCCAACAAAGATATGCTGTTTTTCTGTCCCGAATCACATCACTATTGGAAAATGGTAATAAATATTCAATAACACAATTGGATTTAGGAATATTGTTGACACAAACACCATTGGAAAATGGAATTACATATGGACTTTGGAGGCGGGGGGAACTCTGTATCCATTGGCAACTGACTAATTATTAAATAGATCTGACAATCGATCTTGCTTTTTGGGTAAAGTCACCGGAGGTACGGTGTCTTTCCTGGGAATATAGAGCGGTATCGGAATAATACAGGCGATTTGAGCACTTTTGGGCGAAACCTCAAGATTCATGGTCAGCTTCCTGCCGGCATGAATGGTTACATCGGAAATCAGGAGAGAGTCGTAACCGGTGCAAAACACCTTCAGTGTGTATGATCCACCGGGTATATTGTTTAGCTTAAATTTGCCGTCGAGGTCTGCTTGGGTCAAACCCGCAGTTTTACCCTCTTTTGACAACTGAACAGATCCGCAGGGAACAACCATTCCATTTGCCTGATCAACGATTTTTCCAACCAGCTTGCCAGATTGGGGAAATAGCCCAACTGAAGTCATGATGCCAGCAGCAACCAATAGCATGAAGCGATTCATAATCATTGAAATTCATTGTGTGATAAAGTTAACTACTCAGCCGGAGAATGCAAAATCGTCGGAACGATTTTGGAAATGCCGGATTTTCCCACCTTCCGGGTTTTAATCGACTTTAACACTTCCGGAATTACCGAACTCTCTTGTTCCAAATCATAATCGTCCTGAAGGCCTAACCAGAACTTTGCCGATGTACCAAAATAGGCACTCAGTCTCAACGCAGTGTCAGCTGTAATTCTCCGGTTACCTTTAATGATCTGGGATATCCGTGTCTGAGGAATGCCAATATCTTTGGATAGCCGGTAAGCTGATATGTTCATAGGTTCAAGGAACTCCTCCAGTAAAATTTCTCCGGGATGTATGTTTGCGAGCTTTTCCATTTCGTTTTATTTATGATAGTCGACAACCTCAGCGTCAGTAACCTGACTTGTTTTCCACCTGAAAATTATCCTCCATTGGTCATTGACCCGTATGCTGTAGAACCCTTTGAGGCTCCCAGCCAGTTTTTCCAATCGGTTTGAAGGCGGAACTTTCAGATCATGTAATGTTTGCGCATTGTTAAGCATCCTTAGTTTTCGCCTTGCAACCTGTTGTATTTCAATGGGTATCTTCATAGATTTAATACCCTTCCATATATTCTCAGTCTCTTTGGAACCGAAAGAAATGATCATGCTGTCGTCTTAAGATACTAACGTCAAAGATAAGTAAAGATATATTCAATATCAACGTTGAATAATTTTCAGTGTATTTGCATACGGAGATACCGGGTTTGCAGGCAAACTAATGCTGAGCCCCCCGGCGGTCTGCTTCCAGTGTATCTTTTCATCTGACCCTAACAGGGAGATCTTTTTGATTCTCAGATTGTTCAGTGAATGCAGGGTGATTCCTTTACCCGGCCACTCCAGTAAAATGGCATATAATGCATTTCCCTTGCGGGTAAACCGGACATCACCGGGCTTAAATTGATATCCGCCATCCTGGCTGCTCCAGGCTCCGACTTCTTCGATTGTGGGTCCTTCGCCATAAACTGACCACGTTCGTGTTCCATAAATGGCCTCTCCGTTTATCGCCAGCCAGGCTCCGGTCCCACGCAGGTGGTCCTGCATGATTTCCGGAATGGTACCGTCGGCTTTCGGACCGATATTGATCAGCAGGTTTCCCCCTTTACTGACAATATCGGACAGATAGTCAACCAGTTCATTGACCGTCATATACTTGTTGTCGGGTGTACGCTGGTTGTATCCCCAGGATGTGCGGTCCAGGGCGTCACAGGTTTCCCAGGTCCTATTACAAATCTGGTTGATATTCCTCCGTTCAGGGGTTTGAAAATCACCCAGGAAGGCATCGTTTCCGGCATTCCAGGCTTTGGCATATTGTGCAGAAAGAGAGCTGAGGAAGGATCTGTTCAGCCTGGTACCCGAGCTGGCTGTATCCAGGCCCCAGCGATCATTGGCCAGCACTTCATCGGGGTTTTTCGAATGGTTGTAGAAATAGGCGATCACCTCCTTGCTGTTCCAATAATCGGCATTCAGTGGTTTCCCGTCATTGCCGGCAACCGGGCTCACCATAACGTCGCCCCAAAGGATGTCGGGCTGGTACAGGTCAACCAGCTCCTTAATGGAGTTGTTCATATATTCCACCCATTCAGGGTTTGGATATCGGTGATCCCAGAACGAGTAGGTGGTGTTGTGGTATAATCCCATTTTCAATCCCCGTGCGCGAACCTCTTTCAGCAGATCGCCCGTCAGATCGCGGTGTGGTCCCATTTCCACGGAGTTCCGGGAGGTATATTTTGAGGGCCACATAGCAAACTCATCTCCGTGTTTGGCGGTCATGACCACATATTTTGCCCCTGATTGTACAAAAAGATCTGCCCAGGCAGCCGGGTCGTATTTTTCGGCTTTGAACATCGGGATAAACTGATCGTATTCGAAGTCAACCCCATATTTTTCGCGATGGTATCTGTTGGCTTCACCCCTGACTCCTCTGGTTTCCCACTGAAAAGCGCTGTCCGACAGATTGCCCTGGGCTGCGGTATAGGGTGGCCCGGCCGGGGTTTTTCCCCAGGTGGATTTGGGGCTCATGAATTCCAGATACCACTCGTGAAAGGCTGGCACCGCATAGGGGCCCCAATGAATAAAGATACCAAACCGGGCATCTTTAAACCACTGTGGAGTTGGGTGTGAATCCAGGGACTCCATGGTTGGCTCATAACTCTTTTTTTGCTGCGCCAAACAATCCGGAACTGCGATTAGGGTAAGTGCGAACAGAATGATACCGGATAATAATCCCACTGGGTAGTTTAGTTTCATGGATCAGGAATTAATTGTTCAGGTTTTTTAAGTGCAAGTCATTCCAGCTAATAAAGCGGAAGAATGTAATCAAAATTTTGCATTCCTTTGCCGCCTGGTTTGCTTTATTTCGCAGTTATGAATGAGAATGAGAAGATTTGGAGCCGGGATTTCATTTTGCTCATACTGTCAAACTTCCTGATGTACATCACCTATTATGCCATTCTCTCGGCATTACCCATCTATCTGGTCAGCGATCTTCATGCAACCAAGATTCAGGTTGGTGTGGCTGTTGGAACCTATACGATTGCGGCGGTTCTGGTTCGTCCGTTCTCAGGTTTTGCGCTCGACAGGTTCGGTCGCCGTGCGATATTTCTATCGGCCTTAATCATTTATTCATTTTTGCTGGTCGGATATCTGTTTGCCCTCACCCTTTTCTCCATCATTTTGCTCCGGTTTGCGCAGGGTCTGACCTGGGGATTTACCACGGTATCGGGATCAACCATCGCCGCGGATATTATTCCGGTATCAAAAAGAGGTGAGGGAATCGGATATTTTGCGCTGTCAACCACCCTGGGGATGTCGGTAGGACCTGTGATCGGACTGTTTATTGGTCATCAGTGGGGGTATATTCCGATGTTTGTATCGGGGTGTTTCATCAGTCTGGCCAGCTTGGGCTGTGCCTACGCCATACACCTGCGCAAGCGGTTTGTGGTTGGCAAGCGCATCAGGCTGCAGTGGGAGAGTATGTTCGATAAACACTCTGTCCGTCCTTCGGCCAATGTATTTATAACCATGATTGCATACGGCGGCATGCTATCCTTTGTTGCCCTGTATGGCCGCGAGATCGGTATTCAGAACTCCTCCCTTTACTTCCTGATTTTATCCTTTGGCATTG
>JAQWAJ010000101.1 GCA_028707745.1 Bacteroidales bacterium
ATGATTTTACGGCAGGGAGCAGCAGAGACGAGTTTGAAATTCGATTTTCCGGTATCGTCATACTGGAAATTGCATTATGATTTCGGTAAAAAATGGGCTGGCCGGTACTCCGGATTCGGACCGGAAACGGTAAATCTATTTTTGATTAATGCCGTTTTACCGTTCCGTGCAAGTTATATCCATCGTGCAGGTGAAAATAAAGCCTGGGAACAATGGATGGAAATGCTTGAAAACCTTCCTGCAGAGAATAACCACATCACCCGTGTCTGGACCGGATATGGTTACCGGGTGCCTAACGCCTTTTACTCACAAGCTTTTTTACACCTCTACAGCCATTATTGCAAGAACCGGAATTGCCTGAATTGTCACATCGGACAATCATTAATTAAAGGCAAGGGTAATTAATTGATTTTTCATAACTTTACAGATATGGGAAAGATACTTCTAACCGGGGCAAATGGCCTTGTTGGACAGTCGCTCGTCCAAAGGATCACGATCATGCCTGGTTACAGTCTTCTTGCTACTTCTGCATCTGACTGTCTGATAAGAGATTACAATCAGGATTGTTTTATGAAGATGGATATTACCTCTCCTCAGGAGGTGAAAAAAGTCTTTGATATTTATAAGCCTGATATTGTGATCCATTGTGCTGCAGCCACTCAGGTAGATCCCTGTGAACTTGACCACGATTTGTCGGATATCACCAATATTGAAGGCACCCGTCTGGTGGGCAAGGCTGCAGAAGATTGCGGAGCCCGGTTCATTTATCTTTCCACTGATTTTGTGTTCGACGGTTTACATGGCCCCTACCGTGAGGAAGATCAGCCGAATCCGGTAAACGTGTACGGCTGGTCGAAGCTTCAGGGTGAATACATCACCAGATCGCTGAAAGTACCCTGGGTGATAGTCCGTACTATCCTGGTGTATGGGGTTACGCTGGTTTTGAGACGCCCCAATCTGGTTACCCGGGTACGCGATTCGCTGATCAGTGGCAGCCCGATCCGGGTGGTCGATGATCAATTCAGAATGCCAACCTTGGTGGATGACCTTTCTGAAGGCATCGCTCAGATCATTCAACGATCCAAAACCGGTGTCTATCACCTATCGGGACCTGAAATGGTTTCGATATATGATTTTGCCGTAAAAATTGCCCGGTCATTCCAACTGGATACTTCTCTGATTTCAGCCATTCATTCTGATCTTCTTTCCCAGCCTGGCCGTCGCCCTGCGGTTACAGGTTTTATTCTTAAAAAAGCCATTGACGAACTGAACTATGTCCCCCGGAACATCAATGACGGACTCGAAATAGTAAAAAAAACGATTGCCGGCTTTTCTTTTTGAGCTGATGGTCCCATTTTTGCTTTAAGTTTATATTCGCATCTAAAACCTGTGATTATGAAATACAATTGTCTGTGGCTACTCTTTGCGCTGGTGCTGACAGCTGCCTGCGACCGCGAAACGACCACACCCCCTGGCATCGAACTAACCGGAAGTTCAAAATGCAAAAGCAGCGTTTTGAAATCTTTTTCAGACCATTCCTCCGATCAGGATTGTATTCAGTATTTCTGGAAATCGGGTGATACGCTGAAAATAAAACATGTAAATGCCGGATTTAACTGCTGCCCGCAAGGATTTGGCGTTGAGCTGAAGGTTGTGGGTGACACTCTTGTGATTACTGAATCTGAAAACTCCTCACTTTGTGACTGCTGCTGCCTCTTCGACCTCGACTATAATCTGACGGGAATCAGTAAAGGCAGCTGGTGGGTGAAAATCGTGGAACCTTATGCGCAGAATAAAGATGAGGATAAACTCAGTTTTCTGATTGAATTGAAGAAAAATCAGGAAGGTGAGTTCTGCGTAACCCGGACAGACTATCCATGGGGAATGTAAACGCAATACCTGAAAAACAAAGCAAGATGAAAAGAGGAAGAAAAGGAACGGGTGAAAAGGTTCTAAGAGTTGTAAGGGTTGTAATGGTTGTAAGGGTTGTAATGGTTGTAATGGTTGTAATGGTTGTAGGGGTTGTAATGGGCGGGTGTTCAAAGGTGACTGATTATGAGCCCAAACCGCTGAATCTTCCCCAGGAAGCAACCGGAGTGATTACTGCTGACAACACCTTCGGATTTGACCTGTACACGAAACTGGCTGCCGCAGCTGATGCGGGCACTAACCTGATGATATCGCCACTTAGTGTTTCACAGGCTTTGTCGATGATCTGGAATGGCGCTGCCGGGGAGACTAAAACAGCCATGGAAGAGGCGCTGAGGGTTGCCGGTTATGATTGGGATGATTTGAATAAACTGAATAAAACCCTGATAACCGCCCTGGTTGAACATGATCAGAAAGTAGTGGTCTCTGTAGCCAATTCCATCTGGTATCGCCAGGAATATACCGTTTTACCTGATTTTATATCACGAAATCAAACCTGGTATGATGCCGAAGTCAGGCCCATGGATTTTACCGCTTCAGGTTGTAAGGATGTGATCAACAACTGGGTGTCTGATAAAACCAATCAAAAGATTACCAAAATTGTAGATCAGATCAATCCTGAATCGTTTATGTATCTGATCAATGCAACCTATTTCAAAGGGGCCTGGACACATGAATTCAACGTGAAGAAAACCAGTCCGCAAAATTTTTACAAAGAAGACGGAACCACACTTCAGATAGACATGATGCATCAGGAGCTGGATTTGAATCTTTATGAAAATGAGACCTTTACATCGGTTGAATTGCCCTATGGGAAAGGTAACTGGAGGATGTTTTTATTTTTGCCGGCTGCCGGTAAAAATGTTACGGACGTTGAAAAACTACTCACAACAGCCCATTGGGAGGACTGGCTTCCCCGATACGATACCGTCCGCGAAGTACAGTTGTCTCTTCCTAAATTCACCTTTGAATACGATCAGAGCCTGAAGGATGCCCTTTCGGCTATGGGCATGGGAGTTGCCTTTACAGATCATGCTGATTTTACGGGGATATTGCCGGAAGGTGGATTGCTGATCACCGACGTTAAACATAAAACTTTTATCGAGGTTAACGAAGTGGGAACTGAAGCGGCTGCGGTCACTTCAGTAGAGGTGGGTGTGACCTCCGTCGGGAATTTCATAGCATTCAACCGGCCATTTCTGTTTGCTATCGCTGAAAAATCAACCGGAGCGATTTTATTTATCGGAAGATTAATGAATACTAAATAACCACCATGAAAACCACCATGAAAAAACTTCAACCACTATTACTTGCAGTATTGATGACAGCGCTGCTCTTCTCCTGTGACAAGGAACAGAATCAGCCTAAGCCTTTTGACTTAACCCTTTGTGAACAAAAAGTTCTGGAACAGGGTAATCAGTTCGGATTCGATCTGTTTACCCTGTTAGGTAAAGAGAATCCGGATTCTAATCTGTGCATTTCTCCATATAGTTTATACACTTGCCTGGCTATGGTTGCAAACGGGGCTGGTAGCCAAACGCTGGATGAATTGCTAAACCTTCTGGGGTTTTCAGAGATGGGGGTATCAGACCTGAATAAAACGGTGAAGAATCTGGATCAAACACTGATCGGAATTGATCCGGCGACTGTTTTTGAAACAGCTAATTCTTGTTGGTATGATGTGAGGAAATTTAATGTCTATGATAATTTTAAGTCCAATTTGGTAGAGTATTATTCAGCTAAAGTGGCAGGTGCTGATTTTTCTAACTCTTTAACATTGCCTGAAATCAATGGCTGGGTAAAAGATAACACACACGGTAAAATTGATGAAATCATGGATGCAGTCAGTCCGCAGGATATTTGCTATCTGATTAATGTTTTGTATTTCAATGGAACCTGGACAAAAAAGTTTAACAGGAAGTTCACATTCCAGTATGCGTTTCAGGTTGTAGATGGAAGTGTTGAAAAGGTGCCTACTATGTATAAATCGGACACGCTGAATGTGATCAATACGGGTGCTTTGCAGGCCGT
The DNA here is from genome assembly GCA_028707745.1 of Bacteroidales bacterium. GTDB lineage: Bacteria > Bacteroidota > Bacteroidia > Bacteroidales > UBA12481 > UBA12481. The sequence goes on from JAQWAJ010000101.1 coordinate 3,961, forward strand.
TGAATTGCCTTACGGGGACGGAAGCTGGTCGATGTATCTGTTTCTTCCCAAAACGGGTGTGAACCTGGACGATTGGTGCAGTCAGCAGTTATCAGTGGGATGGTCAGATGTGCGATCCCAGTTTAAACTGGTCGAAGGGCAGGTAATATATTTGCCTCAGTTCAAAATAAAATCTTCGATAGTACTTAACGATCAATTGAGACAAATGGGGATACCCTCGGCCTTTTCGGCTAATGCCGATTTTTCAAAACTGGGCCCCGGATCTATATCTTTGAGCAAAGTTCTGCAAAAAACTTATATCGATGTTAATGAGGATGGTACCGAAGCTGCGGCGGCATCCGAAGGAGTCTTTTCAGGATCTGGGCCGATATCCCCGATCCGCTTTGATCATCCGTTCATTTTTGTAATTGCTGAAAAATCCACAGGATCTATTATCTTTTTAGGGAAGGTGATGAACCCATTAACACAAAACAAATAGTATGAAAAGAATACCAATTGTTTGGATTGTTTTTTCATTATCCACCCTGCTCTTCTCCTGCTCAAGGCAGGAGGATCAATTGGGCCCGATTTCCATTTCATTTACTTCTGACATGGAGTGTAAATCGAATACCCCGATGATGGGGAATCAAACGGATTCCTGGTCGCCATGCGTCAGCTATACCTATACCGGCGACAGCCTGCTTACCCTGCGGCATCTGAATGCCTGCTTTAATTGTTGTCCGGAGAATTTCACTGTGGCTGTTGAACTGAAGGGCGACAGCCTGCTGATCACAGAGGATGATGTCAAACAGAGTTGCCGCTGCAATTGCCTGTTCAATCTGGATATTGTTGTACACAACCTGCCTGCCGGAACCTATCATGTCAGGTTTATTGAGCCGTGCGTCACTGCAACGATACCGAAGCTGATGTTCGATCTGAATCTGAGCACGACTAAAGAGGGACAGGTTTGTGTGACCCGAAGCGAAGGATGGTGTCTGTAAAAATCAAATGATTGTAAATCAAAAGATTAGTCGTGATGAAAAGGAATGTTATTCTGATCGGAACGATTTTCATGGTGGGATTAGCGCTGCTGACTTCCTGCAAAAAGGAGCATTGTGACTGTGAATACGGCTCCTATAAAGGAACTGTTGTATTCACGGGTGCTCCTGAAGTTGACGGATGCGGATGGCTGATCAGGATCGATTCGGTCAATTACCATCCGGTGAATCTGAGTAAAGATTATCAGATTGATGGCTTGATGGTTACCCTCAAATACGAAAAGGAATCCGAAGGTTATCGTTGTGGCCGCGGGTCTTCACTCATACCATCGATCCGGATTGTGGAGATCCATGCAGATGCTGAGGAGGTAGGCATTCTTGGAGAAGATGAATGGGATCAATACAAGATGGATCCTTTTCGCATGGATTCAGCGTATGTAAAAGGTGATTACCTCTATATCCGGGTTGGATACAGCGGCGGGTGTGCCCGTCATGATTTCAGTCTGTGGAAACTTCCCCCGAATGCGCTCAATCCCCCGCCTATCGAACTGGCCCTGTCGCACGACAGCCATGGAGATTTGTGTGAGGCCTATTTTACCAGGTGGTTGGTTTTTTCATTGATTCCAATTCGTCAGAGAGGCGTTTATGAAGTAAACTTTTTACTTCGGGGTTCACCGGAAATGTCGGCTTATTTTGGTCAGTACACCTATTCCTATTAACTGTAAAGTGATATAAATTACCAGATCACACCATGAATCTCAGGAATATCTGTCTAAATGAATGTCTTTTGAATTGCAAAATCTTTTTATAACTTTGCGGCTTAATTGTTTGACAACAGTAAAATTATAGTAAACATGTACTTAACGGCAGAAAAGAAACAAGAATTTTTCGAAAAGTACGGGAAGTCCAATAAAGACACTGGTTCATCAGAAGGCCAGATTGCCTTATTCTCCTACCGTATTTCTCACCTGACAGAGCATTTGAAAAAAAATCGCAAGGACTTCAGTACCCAGCGATCACTGATCAGATTAGTAGGTAAACGCAGAAGATTGCTTAATTACCTTAAAGACAGGGATATCGCACGGTACCGTGCAATAGTCAAAGGATTGAATTTACGTAAATAACCCACGAAAAAAAAGGCAATTTTATAATTGCCTTTTTTTTCATCTCATTAAATCAGATTGTATAAGATGTATCAAGCATATCAGAAGACCATTACCTTAAACGATGGGCGGACGATAACCATTGAAACCGGTAAACTTGCCAAGCAGGCTGACGGTTCGGTGGTAGTGACCATGGGTAAGACCATGATCCTGGCGGCAGTTTGTGCCTCCAAAACGGCAAAAGAAGGTGTTGACTTCATGCCGCTCAGTGTTGAATATAAAGAAAAATTTGCTGCAGCCGGGCGTTTCCCGGGAGGCTTCATGAAACGGGAAGCCCGCCCGAATGACAATGAAATTCTGGTTTCCCGCCTGGTTGACCGCGCTTTGCGCCCTCTGTTCCCCGACGATTACCATGCAGAAGTTTTTGTGTCAATCACCCTTTTATCGGGTGATCCTAGCTGTCCGCCGGATGCACTGGCAGGACTAGCTGCTTCGGCAGCATTTGCCCTGACTGACATTCCGTTTGGAGGTCCGATCAGTGAAGTCCGT
>JAQWAJ010000102.1 GCA_028707745.1 Bacteroidales bacterium
TTACTGAGGATGGGCAGCTTAGCTGCAAACCGTTGGTCCCGGGAAAAACCTGGTCCATTCCGGTTAAGGTTGAAGATTACCAGGGGCTGACCGCCTTCCGCAGCGTAACGCTATCGACAGCGCCTTCAGGCACCGGCGACAATGACCTCATAAACACGAAAATACAGGTATACCCCAATCCGGTTACAGAAAAATCCTGGCTATACATCGATAGCAACCGGGACGGTAACATGGTTGTGGAAATCTTTGATCTGACCGGAAAAAAGATCTTTTCAAGAAACCAATCGATTAAAGCTGGTAAGCGAATGTATCCATTAGATCTGAACAGTAACCCGGCTCCCGGAATTTATATCCTTCAGGTTTCGGGCATAGCTTCTTACCGGTCAAAAATCTGTTTGAATATGCTTTCACGATAGAAACCCCCAAAAGACACAATAGGATTAATAAATTTGCGTTTTAAAAACCGAACCTAACAATAAGCGATGATTTTATCAGTGATTATCCCGGCCTATAACGAACAGGCGACCATCTACAATATACTAACCCGTGTAAGCAGCGTTGATCTGATTCAAGGCATTGAAAAAGAACTGGTTGTGGTGAACGATTGCTCCAGTGACCATACTGAAGCCGAATTGTTCAGGTTCCAGCAAGAGAATCCCGGTATCAACATTAATTATCAGAAACACGCCAGAAACACAGGTAAAGGTGGCGCATTACGAACTGGTTTTCAGGCAGCTACCGGTGATTTTATCATCGTTCAGGATGCCGACCTTGAATATGATCCGAGGGAATTCAATCTATTATTGCAGCCCATTCTCGATGGATTTGCCGATGTGGTCTACGGAAGCCGATTTGTTGGCGGCAAGCCGCACCGGGTATTGTTTTTCTTCCACACCATCGGCAACCGGTTCCTAACATTTTTGTCGAACCTGTTTACGAATATCAATATTTCAGATATGGAGACCTGCTATAAGCTCTTCAAATCGGATATTATTAAAAACATAAAACTCAAAGAAAACCGTTTTGGTTTTGAAGTGGAAGTCACTGCCAAAATCAGCCGTGTGCCCAAAATCAGGATTTATGAAATGGGTATTTCCTATTACGGGCGAACCTATGAAGAAGGAAAAAAGATCAGTTGGAAAGACGGATTCAGGGCCATCTACTGCATCATTAAATACAATATTTTCTCCAGATGAACGAATTTGATTTCAAACCTGTTGATCATGAGGGAGAAAACACCTTAAAAAACATCGCCTTAGCGGATCATTTTAACCGGTGGATGTACAGCACCATAAAGCCCTTTTGCAGTGGGGAAATTCTCGAAATCGGCAGTGGTTTGGGAAACATTTCGGCCTTCTTTTTAGAGGACCGGGCTCATATTGTTCTTACTGATATCCGCGATGTTTATTGCGATACCCTGCGTAACAGTTTTTCAGATTGCCCGACTTTACAGGGAATTACTACCATGGACTTTGCCGATCCGGACTTCGATCTGAAATTCAGCGACTATTTTAACAGTTTCGACACGGTATTTGCCTTAAACGTTCTCGAACATGTTTTTGATGAAAAACAGGCGATTTCAAACGGATATAAATTGCTCAAACCCGGAGGCCGCCTGATCATTCTGGTTCCTGCCTTTCAGTGGATGTTCAACAACTTCGATAAAGAACTGGAGCACTACCGGCGATACAACCGGCAAAAGCTGGAGTCGCTGTTCCTCGACTGTAATTTGAAAATCATTCATACCCAATATTTTAATGCTGCCGGGATGGCCGGCTGGTATGTATCAGGAAAACTGCAGCGCAACAAACTCATCCCGGCAGGGCAAATGAAACTGTATAATACGCTGGTCCCGGTTTTCAAGCTGTTGGATAAGATGGTCTTTCATTCGTTCGGACTATCAGTCATCTCTGTGGGAGAAAAATAAATTTCGCTGATGCGAATCAGAATAACCCATAAATCGGTAGCACCCATTATTTTAATCCTCACGGCCACTGTTCTGATTATTCTGCAATATTTAGCAACCGGAGTCAGTGGCGAGGGCGATTCAATTGCTCATTATCAGATTGCCCGATATGCACCCCTGCATCATGAACTGTTCCTGAGCCATTGGGGCAAACCTTTGTTTACCATTTTATCAGCTCCGTTTGCCCAGTTCGGCTATTCCGTTGGAATCATATTCAACCTGATCTGCGGTTTACTTAGCGGCTGGATAGCATTTCTGATAGCAAAAAGACTCGGATACCCGCACGCCTGGATTGCCATCCTGTTCACCGTTTTTACACCATTGTATCTGTTTATCATGTATTCATGCCTGACAGAAATCCTATTCAGCCTGGTACTCATTGCATCAATTTATCTTTTTGCAGATAAGCGCTTTATCTTATCGGCAATCGTGATATCATTGATCCCTTTTGCCCGAACCGAAGGGATTATGTTTATCGCACTTTTCATTGTTGCCCTGATCTGGATGAAACAGTTTAAAGCACTGCCCTTTTTGCTGATCGGTTTTGTTTTTTTTGGTTTACTGGGCATCCCTGTTTATCATGATTTCCTATGGTTCTTTACCAGAATGCCCTATACCACCGGAAGTGCAGCTCTCTACGGCAGCGGGTCGTTCTGGTTTTATTTCGGGAGAATGGGTTATAATATAAATTATCCGCTTCTGATTTTGGGAATTACCGGGTTGCTCTTTCTGTTGCTGAACCTAAAAAAAGAATTTAAAAATTATTCAGATATCAAGGTGGTTACCCTATATGGGTTGATCGTTCCGGGTTTTTTTGGATTTATCCTTGCTCATAGTTTTTTATGGTGGAGAGGATTGGGCGTTTTTGCATCCGACCGTTTCATGGCCTGTGTGCTGCCGTTGGTCGCCATCCTGGCGCTAACCGGCTTTGAATGGGTAATAAGAAAAGCCAGAGCAAGCAGAATAATATCCTGGATTACAGGTGTTTTAATCACCACATCGGTTGTATACATGCCTTTCACTTATGGCATATTACCATCAATGACAGAACCATCCTATGCTGTCATGCAGGAACTCACCACCTGGCTGAAAGCTTCCCCATATCAAAGCAGATATCCCGTTTACTCAAGCGCATTCTTTCCGTTTTATATGGATATGGACCCTTTCGACCGCAAACAAGGTACACAGATCATGTCTTACGAAAAAACCGATCCGGCATCCTTGCTTAAGCCCGGAGAAGTGTTGATCTGGGATTCCCAATTTGCTGGGTATGAAGGAAAACTGCCATTCGATTCAGTGACGAATAACAACCAGCTGCGACTGTTGAAAGTATTCAAGCCTGCCGAAAATTTTAAAATCTTCGGCGAGGATTACAAGATGGCTGTTTTCCTGAAGGCGCCCCGGGATACCACTACCTCGGCATACCGGCAATTACACCTCAACGACTTCGAAAACAACCTGTTATCAGATTCTACGGTCCAGGTTTCCACCGATTTCCATAAAAGCGGAAAAAAATCGATAGTTCTTACTCCGCAGCATATATACAGTTCAGCTGCAGAAGGCAAGCTGATCGACTTACCCGATTCCGGTACTGTTTCATTGCGGGCCAGCGTAAATATTCTCAACCCCGATACCTCAGAAAATGGTAAGGCTATCCTGGTTCTCAGCATCGATCAAAGCGACCATAAAATATTCAAGTACTATGCGGTCAATGATGAGAAAGTGACACACAAACCATCAGAATGGTATTCTCTTAACCTGACTGAATCGGTCGACCGGAACATCCCTGAAGGAGGCTGGTATAAGGTTTATGTATGGTACACCGGCAACGGAAAAATATATGTGGATGATCTGAGGATCGACTACCTTCCGGTTGGGTACTAATTAACTCTAAACATTTTTGAATTTTACCGTTTAATTCTAAAAAAGTGTATCTTTATCTGTCTCCCAAATCTTTTTTTTATAAATCCCCCTTGTTTGTGAGTAATTGACAATTGAGGATTAATATGAGAATTCGAGATGGCCTTTGTGTCATTCTGCTGATTATCGCTGGTTGTTCTACGGATATCGACCTGATTTCTAACGGAGGTTCCATTCCGGTGGTTTACTGCTTACTGGATCCGGAGAAACCCGTTCAGTACGTCAGAATTGGCAGTACCTATGCAGTTTATCCGGGTGATACGACCAACAAACCCACGCAGGACGAGATTTTGGCCGATGAAGAGATCATCGTCTACCTGACCGCAGAATATTCTGATAGAAAACAGGAGGTTTACTATGGTAACCTGATCGACACCATTCCCAAAGATTCAGGCTGGTTCCCATCGACAGTCAATCAGATTTATGCCATTCCCTGCGCCATTAAAGCCGATACGAAGTACTCACTTTACATCAGATATGCTGGTACAAACCGGATTGTTCATGGTGAAACGACCAGTTTAGGTTCCACTTTTACCATTATCGATCCGGAAATAGTACCAGGCCGTGAGGCTAACCTGATCAATGGCGTAGATTATTATGTCAGGTTTAAACCTGTGATCAATGGCTCAATTTTTCAGTCCACCATGACATTTCGGTACGCGGATATTAAGGATGGCCAATGGACCATTCGTTCACTGGTTTTTCCGCAGAGAGTTTTTTTTGAAGAGGATACCACCGTCGTCTATGCATTTCAAAGAATTTCTGGCAGTCGTTTCCTGATTGATGTTTCGAGGGCTCTCCAACCGGAGCCGGATACACGCCGGGTTCCATTGGGTCTCGATTTCCACATTTCCTGCGGTGGGGATGATCTCGCCCTGAAAATAAATGCCGAAAACAATGCCCAGTCTTTCTCTATCCTGGATGTAAATAGTTTCGATAACGCGATAGGCGTATTTTCTTGCCTGGTGCACCGTTATGTTAAAGACGTACCCATATCCCACTTTACCATAGATACACTGGCCATGGGTCCGCTAACACATCATTTAGGTTTTTTGACCGCCCAACAGATTGATTCATTGCACCATGAAAACAATTAGCATTCGTCTTTTTTTGATCTTTCTGATGGGAGCAGTTTTATCCTGTGATAAAAATGAACCCGTAGATAATCCTGATATCACCAACTCGACAACCATAGGAATTTTAGATATAGCATTTATTTGTCGTGTCCAGACAATTCCTGCTTCGCGGTTAAGGAAGGTAAATCTCTGTCTCGCCTATACGTCTGATGATCTTTTCCGCGGGATCTATTTTATTCAGACGAATGTTTCTGAAGCTGTCACCCACTACCGTTTTGAGCTCCCGGCAGGCGAATACTATTATTACGCCAGCGTAATCTGCCTTAGTGAGAATGACTCCTGCAAATATGCTGGCTTTTCCGGTCAATTCGGACACATAGCTGCCGGAGGAAAGGTCACCGTGGAAGCAGGGAAAATTGCCACTTATACCACGCAATTTCATTAGCCAGAGATCGTAATTAAGGCCAAATGACAATGAACAAAAACCAAAAAACACTCAAGCGTCTGACCTCTAATTTCAAGACTGGTTGTTGGGTGATTTTTCTAATGATCATATTGTTTAGTTCATGTAAAAAAGATGATTCGACGCTTTCTCCGATCATCCAGGCTACCTTAACCCCGATATCAGGAAAAACCACTCAGACGTTCATCTTCGACCTGAGCAATTCGAAAAGCAATACCGGTAAGGGATCGAAGGTCTTTACCCGGTGGGACTGGGATGGCGATGGAATCTGGGATACTCCTTATACCAGACTCCTGGTTTATGAGCATCGGTATTATTCCCCGGGTACCTGGATGCCACGACTTGAAATGGTCAATCTCGATGGCGAGAGTGATACAACCAGCTTTACCGTGCCTGTGTTGCAGGGGCACTCGGCTCCCAAACCAGCACTTACCGTCACGCCAGTTACCGGAAACATTCTTACACCATTCGTTTTTGATGCCTCTGGCACGAAAGACGACGAAGACTCCCTTGACCAGCTCAGCTTCAGGTGGGATTTTGAAAGTGACGGAGTGTGGGATACCGGGTTCGAAGATTCATCTAGAATTACACATCGATACTTAGAACCTGATCAATATACTCTAAGGATGCAAGTGAAGGACCCATCGGGCCTGACCAGTTCGATTGAATCCCATATTGAGGTAACCATCAGGGATCCAGGGCTGGTTGTCAGTTTCCGCTGCATACCTGATTCCATTCTCAACAATACGGCTATCATCATGGACGCTTCTGCTTCAAACGATCCCGACAATCCTGACAAACCGCTGTCCTATCGCTGGGATTGGAACAATGACTTGATATGGGACACAGAATGGCTGACTAATCCCCAAACAGAACATGTTTTCAAAAATGAATTTTTCCACTTTGTCAGGTTACAGGTGAAAAACGAATATGGATTAACAAATGAAACAGTCAAAAAGATCCGTGTTTACCACAAAAACGAAATGCCCAGAGCCTCCTTTTCGGTTAGTACTCTTGCCGGAAATATAAATACGGTATTCCGGTTCGATTGTTGGTCAACAAGAGATCCTGAATCCTCACCGTCTGAGATGTTTTACCGGTGGGATTTCGATGGGGATGGTAACTGGGA
>JAQWAJ010000103.1 GCA_028707745.1 Bacteroidales bacterium
AAAACACCGGCAATCCGCTGTTCAGGATCGGTAACTGCCAATCCCGTCCGCTTCCGGACATAATCTATTCCTATTATTCGTCCCATCTGAAATTTGCCTGTAAATATAGACAATTCTGAGCATCGCTGAATACCCCTGAATAATAGCAGGTAATCTATAACATTCAATTTATATCTTTGTTTAATAAAATGTAATCAAACAAATATTGACATGAAAGACCTGAAAGCAGCAGTGACGGATGTGCTGGGCCATCACCCCGGAGTACTGAAAAACATATCCCGCACCGAAATGATTCGCCTCTCGGTAGAGCGGCACGAAGCCATGGTAACCGAATCAGGGGCATTAGCCACCTGGACCGCCCCCGAATCGACCGGCCGCAGTCCCAAGGACACCTTGATTGTGAAAAGGAGTTCCAGTGAGGGTAATATTGACTGGACTTCTGCAAACAATCTTCCGATCGATGCAGATACTTTTGATTCTATTCTGGAAGATGCCATCGGCCAGTTGAAAGTTGCCGACAAGTTATATGAAACTGACCGGACTATCGGGGCCGACAGTAAATATGCACTTCCGGTTAAAGTTGTGACCAATCGTGCGCTACATACTCTTTTCATTGACAACATGTTTCGTCCGGTACCGGCTGATATTGAAAAAAGCTGCTTTGCCAAAGACGGTTTCCTTTTGATCGCCCTGCCCTATTACAAATTGGATAGCGCAAAATATGAAGGCAAGTTGAGAAAACTGCCTAACGGAAAAACTTCCGATCTGGTTGTTGCTATGGATTTCGATCGCGGGATTGGCATGGTGATTGGTTCAGCCTACATGGGCAGCATGAAAAAGATGCTCTTTACGGTTATGAACTATCTGCTTCCTTTGCGAGGTATCCTTCCTCTGCATTGCTCTGCCAACGAAGGCACTAAAAAAGATTCAGCACTGCTGTTAGGGCTTTCGGGAACGGGTAAGACTACCCTTTCAGCTGATCCTGCCCGGGCACTTTTAGGAGATGATGAGCATGGATGGAGTGACGACGGCATTGCGAACTTCGAAAATGGCTGTTATGCAAAAATGATCGATATCAATCCAAAAAAAGAGCCCGACATCTATGATGCGGTCATGCATAAAGCAGATTATCTGAAACATGGTTCCATGGTTGAAAATGCTATGGTCTATCCCGATGGGCGTTTTGATTTCGATGACAACCGGTTTACTGAAAACTCAAGAGCTTCATTTCCACTGAGTTTCCTGAAAAACATCAAACCCTCGTCAGTTGCTGGTCACCCGAAAACCATTCTATTTCTGACCGCAGATGCTTATGGGGTATTGCCGCCCGTATCGAAGCTAAATAAAGAGCAAGCTATGCTCTGGTTCATGATGGGGTATACCTCAAAACTTGCCGGTACCGAAACTGGTGTTACCGAGCCGCAGGTAGCTTTTTCAAGGTTTTTCGGAGCACCGTTTATGCCCTGTAAACCGGATAAGTATGCCACTATGTTGGGCGAGAAGATGGAGAAATTCCAGACCAATGTGTTTCTGGTGAATACAGGCTGGAGCGGAGGCAGCTATGGGATTGGCAAGCGTATCGATCTTACCTTGACCCGTCGCATGGTTAATGCCGCATTGAGCGGAGAACTTGATGGCGTTGATTACACTGATGACAAGCTGTTCCATTTACAGATTCCGGTGAGCTGCCCGGGTGTGCCATCGGAAATTCTGAATCCGATCAATACATGGGCTGATCCTGAAGCTTATCGTGCTGCTGCAAACAAGCTGGCCAAGCAGTTCAGTGACCATTTTGATAAAGCCTACGGTTCCAATAATCTTCCGGCCAGCATGGTTAGCCAATGCCCTGGGAAGTAAAGATGGATGATTATTTGTCTTTCACAAGACCTCTATAAATTGCTAAACCCCGATCTCTTGTCAGAGATCGGGGTTTTTGCAACTTTAACCGGATAACTCAATTTAGATAACATTATGACAGAAAACCGTGGTTTTCTGTGGCCCACACCTATTAACGGCGCGGATATAGAGAAACGAAAATCTTAAATCAGAACACACTTTTTAATCCTTTCCAAATATCCAAACTCTTTTTTGAATTACCAAATGTTTCTTTAATTATTTCATCTTTAGAAAAAGGTCGTTGGTCAAAGAGAAAAATCCGCTTGATACCATTGAATGAAAAAAAGAAAGGGCGCACCGTGATGCGCCCTTTGCAATATATCTCCCTGAAGAACTATTTCTTGGTGTAATCCATTGAAGCCATTCTCAGGTAGCCATTGTATCTCCATTTTGAGTTTTCCTGAGCTGCTGCATAAAGTTCATCAGCAACTTCGGGGAATCCTTTTTTCAATGAAGAGTAACGGACTTCACCCATGAGGAAGTCGTTGAACAGTGACCAGTCCGGTTCTTTGGAATCCAGTTCGAACGGATTCTTTCCTTCAGCCTCCAAAAGTGGATTATGGCGGAACAGATGCCAGTAACCGCATTTTACAGCTGATTCTTCTTCCATTTGCGTATGCCCCATTCCTGCACGCAGGCCGTGGTTGATACATGGAGCATAGGCAATGATCAGTGATGGTCCCGGATAAGCTTCTGCTTCCTTGAGGGCTTTGAGGAACTGGCTTTGGCTTGCACCCATGGAAACCTGTGCAACATATACATAACCATAAGACATCGCCATCATGCCCAGATCTTTTTTGCGGATTCTCTTTCCTGAAGCGGCAAATTTTGCAACAGCTCCGACCGGGGTTGATTTAGATGACTGACCGCCGGTATTCGAATAAACTTCGGTATCGACGACCAATACATTGACATCTTCACCTGAAGCGAGAACATGGTCAAGTCCGCCATACCCGATATCATAAGCCCATCCGTCACCACCAAAGATCCACTGAGATTTTTTGATCAGGTATTGTTCCAGATTCATAATCTCTTTGGCAACCGGATTTGACTCATTTTTCAGAGCCGAAATCACTTTTTCAGAAGCGATGGTCGATCCTTCAGCATTATCTTTATTGGCAAGCCATTCAGTAAATGAGAGACGGGTATTTTCATTAACGGCGTCCATCGTTTCGGTCATTTTCTTAGCCAGGCGGTCGCGGAGTTTGCCAACAGCGATTGACATTCCGTAGCCGTACTCAGCATTGTCTTCAAACAGCGAGTTACCCCAAGCCGGGCCTTTACCGCATTTGTTGGTGGTATAAGGCATGGAAGGAGCAGAACCTCCGTAGATGGAAGAGCAACCGGTAGCATTGGCGATCATCATTCTGTCGCCGAACAATTGGGTAATCAGTTTGACATAAGGTGTTTCACCGCAGCCTGCGCAAGCGCCTGAAAACTCGAATAGTGGCTGTGCAAACTGAGAGTTTTTAACTGATTTGGCCTTTTCCAGTACGGTGTCCTTGTATCCGACTTTTTCGTGCATGTACGTCCAGCGGGTAGCCTCCACCATCTGGGTTTCCAGAGGTTTCATGATCAAAGCTTTTTGTTTGGCCGGGCAAACATCTGCGCAGTTACCGCATCCGGTGCAATCCAATACGCTTACCTGGATACGGAAAGAGTATTCTTTGGTAGCGGCTAGTCCTTTAGCCGAAGTAGTTCCCTGAGGAGCTGCAGCAAGTTCATCGGCAGTCATCAGGAACGGACGAATTGCAGCGTGAGGGCAAACGTATGAGCACTGGTTGCACTGGATACAGTTTTCAACCTGCCATTCAGGAACGTTAACAGCGATACCTCTTTTTTCATATTGTGAGGTTCCGGCCGGGAAAGTTCCATCTTCACGGCCAACGAATGCGCTAACCGGAAGATCGTCACCCTTCTGGGCGTTGATGGGTTCACAAACATTTTTAATAAAATCAGGAACGTTGTGAACACTTTTGTCAACCTTAACAACAATGTTTTTCCATTCTGCAGGAACAGCTACCTCAATATACTCGGTACCGCGGTCGATAGCAGCATAGTTCATTTTAACAATATCTTCGCCTTTTTTTGAAAAGGATTTCTTAGCGGCATTTTTCATTTCTGAAACTGCCAGTTCGTAAGGAATCACATTTGAAATCTTGAAGAAAGCCGACTGCATGATCGTATTGGTACGACCGCCCAGACCAATCTCTTCAGCGATTTTTGTTGCGTTGATCGTATAGAACTTAATATTCTTTTCAGCCAGAGTTTTCTTAATACTATCCGGCAGGTACTTTAAAGTATCCTCAACATCCCAAATAGAGTTAAAAAGGAAGGTACCCCCGTTTTTCAGACCTTTCAGCATATCATATTTATCCAGATAGGAAGGAACATGACAAGCTACAAAGTCAGGAGAAGTAACCAGATAAGGTGAGCGGATCGGCTCGTCACCGAAGCGAAGATGTGAGGTTGTAAAGCCACCCGATTTCTTGCTGTCGTAAGCAAAATAGGCCTGACAATATTTATTGGTATTTTCACCAATAATTTTGATTGAGTTCTTATTGGCACCCACGGTTCCATCAGCGCCCAAGCCATAGAATTTAGCCTGGAAGGTACCTTTTGGAGAGAGGTCGATTTCCGGGAGCAGAGGCAATGATTTAAAGGTCACATCATCAACGATACCGACGGTGAAATCATTTTTAGGTTCAGCCATTTTCAGGTTATTGAAAACTGACAGAACCATAGCCGGTGTAGTATCTTTTGAGCTCAGACCATAAACGCCACCGATAATCATCGGAGCATTCTTTTCTTCGAAGAACAGGTTTCTGACGTCGAGATATAGGGGTTGGCCAGGAGCGCCTGGTTCTTTGGAGCGATCCAGAACGGCGATACGTTTCACTGATTTCGGGAATACCTTCCAGAAGTATTTTGCCGAGAAAGGACGATACAAGTGACAGGTAATCAAGCCGACTTTTTCGCCTTTAGCCATCAGATAATCGATAACCTCTTTTGCGGTTTCAGTAATGCTGGCCATAGCCAGAATAATATTTTCAGCATCAGGCGCGCCATAATAGGTAAACGGGTGATATTCGCGACCAGTGATTTTGCTGAGTTGTTGCATATAATCTTCAACGATGTCAGGCACCCTGTCATAGAAGGGATTAGCGGCTTCTTTAGCCTGGAAGAATATATCCGGGTTCTGGGCAGTTCCGCGGACAACCGGGTGTTCCGGATTAAGAGCGCGGTTTCTGAACTCCTGCAATGCTTCATAATCGAGCAGAGGAGCTAGTTGTTCCTGATCGAGAACTTCGATTTTCTGAACTTCGGCAGAGGAGCGGAATCCATCGAAGAAATGAAGGAAAGGAACCCGTGATTTAATAGCTGCGAGATGAGCAACAGCGGCGAGGTCCATAATTTCCTGAACGCTGCTGGTTGCCAGCATGGCAAAACCTGTTTGACGGGTTGCATATACGTCGCTGTGGTCACCAAAGATCGACAGTGAATGAGCTGCAATAGTTCTGGCACTGACATGGAAAACAGCCGGCAGAAGTTCACCAGCCATTTTATACATATTCGGGATCATCAACAAAAGTCCTTGCGAGCAAGTAAAGGTGGAGGTCAAAGCTCCAGCCTGCAAACTTCCGTGAACGGCACCTGATGCTCCACCTTCTGATTGCATTTCAGCTACACGGACAGTTTCGCCGAAAATATTCTTTCGGTCATGCGCTGCCCAGTCATCTACGTTTTCAGCCATTGTGGATGATGGAGTAATCGGGTAAATAGCAGCCACTTCGCTAAACATGTAAGCTACATGCGAAGCTGCCTGGTTACCATCACAGGTTATGAATTTCTTTTTAGACATGTTGAAAATATTTAGATAAAACAACCTTCACAAATCGGGGGCAAAAGTAATAATTAATGATGTAAATAGCTATGACAAATACCATGAAAGAGCATGGATAGTATAGCAGGAAATCCCGACTTTCGCCGGGATGACAACTCTGACAAGGGATATCCGATATTATTCGGAGTTCATGGAAATCAGGAACTCTTCGTTGGTACGGGTTCCGTTGATTTTATCGCGCATAAATTCCAATGCTTCGGCGGGGTTCATATCTGACAGGTAGTTTCGGAGCACCCACATTTTGTTGAGGAAGTCCCTGGAATGGAGTAGATCTTCCCGGCGTGTGCTGGAAGCCTGGATATCGACAGCTGGCCATATCCGCTTGTTAGCCAGCTTTCTATCGAGTTGCAGTTCCATATTACCGGTGCCCTTGAATTCTTCAAAGATCACCTCATCCATTTTTGAACCGGTATCGATCAGGGCGGTAGCCAGAATGGTCAGACTTCCTCCATTTTCAATATTACGGGCAGCTCCGAAAAACCGTTTCGGTTTGTGCAGGGCATTAGCGTCCACACCCCCTGACAGCACTTTACCGGAAGCTGGCTGAACGGTATTATAAGCCCGGGCAAGCCTGGTGATTGAATCGAGCAGGATGACCACATCGTGGCCGCATTCGACAAGCCTTTTTGCTTTCTCGAGTACGATAGTAGCAACCCGGACATGTTTTTCGGCCGGTTCATCAAAGGTACTG
>JAQWAJ010000104.1 GCA_028707745.1 Bacteroidales bacterium
TACCTCCGGTCGGGAAATCGGGGAGCAGAACAAATGGTTCTCCCTTGAGCAGGGCCACTGATGCGTCGATGAGTTCGTTGAAATTGTGCGGAAGGATTTTACAGGCCAGTCCGACGGCAATTCCCTCGACTCCCATAGCTGGCAGCAGCGGAAATTTTACCGGAAGATAGATGGGCTCTTTGTTGCGGCCGTCATACGACTGTTTCCATTGGGTTGTTTTTGGATTAAAAACTACCTCGAGGGCGAATTTTGACAACCGGGCTTCGATATACCTGGGAGCGGCAGCGCTGTCGCCGGTGAGAATATTTCCCCAGTTTCCCTGGCAGTCGACGAGCAGATCCTTTTGCCCCAGCTGGACCAGTGCATCTCCGATGGATGCACCTCCATGAGGGTGAAACTGCATGGTGTGACCGATGATGTTGGCCACTTTGTTGTAACGACCATCTTCGAGGCGCTTCATCGAATACAGAATTCGCCGCTGCACCGGTTTGAGACCATCGTACAGGTAGGGTACGGCCCTTTCCAGGATCACGTACGAGGCGTAGTCGAGGAACCAGTTCTCGTACATACCCGGGAGATGGGTAATATCGAGCTTGCGTCCGTTCCCGTTTTCAGCCGTATCGGATTGAGCGTTCAGTTCAGTATCGTTTATTTGCTCCTCGTTCATTTTTTTGCCTATTCTTCCACCTTGTCTTCTTCAATCCGAAGGTTTTCGATAATAAAATCCTGCCGTTCAGGTGTATTTTTCCCCATGTAAAATTCCAGCATCTTTTCAACATTGTCTTCTTTCCGCAAAAGTACCGGTTCCAGACGCATTTCGGGACCGATCAGATGTTGAAACTCATCCGGAGAAATTTCACCAAGACCTTTGAAACGGGTAATTTCAGGCTTTCCGGTAAGTTTTTTTATGGCTCTTTGTTTTTCCTCTTCGGAATAACAGTAGTAAGTCTGTTTGGTGTTTCTGCAACGGAAGAGCGGGGTTTGCAGAATGTACAGGTGCCCCTGTTTGATCAGATCGGGGTAAAACTCCAGGAAGAATGTGATCATCAGCAACCGGATATGCATTCCATCGACATCCGCATCCGTGGCTATGATCACGTTGTTATACCGCAGGTCGTCAATTCCTTCCTCGATATTCAATGCAGCCTGAAGGAGGTTGAATTCCTCGTTTTCGTAAACCAGTTTTTTAGTTTCGCCGTAAGTGTTTTTGGGCTTTCCCCTCAAACTGAATACAGCCTGTGTGATCACGCTCCGCGACTTGGTGATGGAACCGCTTGCCGAATCTCCCTCCGTAATGAACAGGCTGGATTCAAGCCGCTTTTCGTGCTGTGAATTGTAATGTACCCGGCAGTCCCTGAGCTTTTTATTGTGCAGCGACGATTTTTTTGCCCGGTCGCGGGCCATTTTTTGTATACCTGAAATTGCCTTCCGTTCTTTCTCGGAGTCCAGTATTTTATGGAGAAGAATTTCGGCTGTTTCGGGATTCTTATGAAGATAATTATCGAGATGCTTGGCCAGAAAATCATGTATGAAATTTCTGACCGACGGACCATTGGGCCCAATATCCTTTGATCCGAGCTTGGTTTTGGTCTGGGATTCAAATATCGGTTCTTCAATCTTGATGCTTATTGCAGCGATGATGGAAGAACGGATGTCAGATGGCTCGAAATCCTTTTTGTAAAAATCGCGTGTAGTTTTAACCAACGCTTCACGAAAGGCAACCAGGTGTGTTCCGCCCTGGATGGTATGCTGTCCGTTGACAAAACTGTAATACTCTTCTCCGTACTGGTCCCCGTGCGTGACGGCGATCTCGATATCCTCTTCCCGGATGTGTATGATCGGATATAGACCGTCTTCAGTCATTTTCGACTGGAGCAGGTCGAGCAGACCGTTCTTCGAGACATACTTCTCGCCGTTGAAATGAACTACCAGACCTGCATTGAGGAATGCATAGTTTTTCAGCATCGTCGATACGTATTCGTTCAGATAACGGTAATGCCCGAATATCTCGCGATCGGGTTTAAAGAGGACTTCCACTCCGCTGTCTTCACCGGTAGGTTGAAGGTCTTTTTCTGACAGTAGGGTTCCCCTCTCAAAATAGGCTTCCTTAAACTGGCCTTCGCGATATGAGCGGATCAAAAACTCGCTGGAAAGTGCATTCACGGCTTTCAGTCCGACCCCATTCAATCCGACCGATTTTTTAAACACCTGTGAGTCATATTTTGCCCCGGTGTTCATTTTCGATACGGCATCCACCAGTTTTCCGAGCGGAATGCCCCGGCCATGGTCGCGGATACGGACGAGCCTGTCGTCAATCGATATTTCGATGGATTTTCCGTTCCCCATCATGAATTCATCGATAGAGTTATCGATTACCTCCTTGAGCAGGACGTAAATTCCATCATCATGGGCGGAGCCGTCTCCCAGCTTCCCGATATACATACCAGGCCTGAGCCTGATGTGTTCTTTCGGCTCCAGGGTCTTTATCGACTCTTCGGAATATGTTTCTTTTTGATCGCTTGACATAAGTGTCCAAAGATACAAAAGGGAGTCGGGCGGGAGTCAGAAGAGTTGTTAACATTAATATTAACAAATCGGCCTCTTCCTTTATGGAATCTTTATAAGTGACGGACCATACTTTATTTCATAGTGTAGTGCGGAGTGGTAACTTTGCGGGTTTAATTTCAGGAATGAAATCTAGTAATATTATTGGGAACAAGGCAGTTTCCCTTACCGGACTGATTATCACACTGGGCATTGTTTTTGGGGATCTTGGTACATCTCCGCTCTATGTGATGCAAGCCATTGTTCAGGGTTCAGGTGGGAACATCGATGCTGACTTCATGCTGGGGGTCGTATCCTGTTTGATTTGGACACTTACCTTACAAACGACTGTTAAGTATGTTCTGATCACCATGCGTGCAGATAACCATGGTGAGGGAGGGATACTTGCCCTTTATGCCCTGGTTAGAAAAAAGAAAAGAAAACTGTACATCCTGGCTATTATCGGAGCCAGCGCCTTACTGGCTGACGGCGTTATAACCCCTTCCATCACAGTGGTTTCAGCGGTCGAGGGTTTGCAGCTGAACTTCCCCAAACTGCATGTGATACCGCTTGCGCTCAGTATAATCGCCCTGTTGTTTCTGATTCAAAAATTTGGTACTGCATCCATCGGTAAATCATTTGGCCCGATCATGTTGATTTGGTTTGTTACGCTTGCTGGCCTGGGACTGCCTTATGTGATTCAGATGCCCATGATTCTCAGAGCGTTTAACCCGGTGTATGCCATTAAATTACTGTTTCTTCATCCGGGAGGATTTGCTCTGCTCGGGGCGGTTTTCCTGGTAACAACAGGTGCCGAGGCATTATATTCGGATCTCGGGCACTGCGGGTACCGGAATATAAGAATCAGCTGGCTATTTGTTAAGGTAACCCTGATCATTAATTATATGGGACAAGCTGCATGGATACTCATGCAGAAAGTGCCATCCGACTCGCTACCCAATCCATTTTTCGCCATCATGCCGCACTGGTTTCTCCCGTTTGGCGTCGTCATATCCACAGCTGCTGCCGTGATAGCCAGCCAGGCGTTGATCAGCGGGTCGTTCACGATTATCAGTGAGGCTGTTTCGTTAAATTTTTGGCCTAAACTGAGAATCAATTATCCGACAACCAACAAAGGCCAGATGTATATCTCATCGGTTAACTGGATGTTGTTTGTGGCTTGTGTGCTTGTTATACTGATGTTCCGGAATTCATCAAACATGCAGGCTGCTTATGGGTTGTCAATCACCATAACCATGCTGATGACCACTTTGCTGATGCTGTTCTATTTAAAAAGGAGGCATCTTTCAAAGATTCTTTTGGTTGCTTTTACCGGAACCTACCTTTTTATCGAGGGTTCATTTCTGGCGGCCAATATGTTAAAGTTTTCGCACGGTGGCTGGTTCACTGGTTTACTCGACCGCATCATTTCCTATGCCATGTATATGTGGTTTCAGGCCCGCCGAATCAAGAACCGTTTTACCCGGTTTGTGCATATCAAAGATTACTATGAACAATTAAAGGATCTGAGCCGGGATAAAGAAATTCCGAAATACTCAACTCATCTGGTTTATTTGACCCGGGCCGATAAAATTGCCGATGTGGAGGCCAAAATCATGTACTCGGTTTTCAGTAAGAGTCCGAAACGTGCCGATACCTATTGGCTCTTACATGTACATATCTGCGACGATCCGCATACCCTGGAATATTCGGTTGATCATCTGATACCGGGGGTTTTGATCCGGGTTGAGTTTAGGGTCGGATTCAAGGTTCAGCCCAGGATTAATCTGTTTTTTTCAGAAGTCCTCCGCAACATGGTCGAAAACGATGAAGTCAATATGCTCTCTAATTATCCGTCGCTTCGGAAGCACAATGTTGCCGCTGATTTCAGGTACATCATCATTCACCGGGTTCAGAACTATGACTTTGATTTCCCGGGCAATGAGCAATTCATCATGGACAATTACCGGTTCATCTCTTTACTGGCATTGTCAGATGTCAAAGCTTACGGGCTCGATTCGGGCAATGTTTTAACGGAGGTGGTTCCCCTGGTAAATACCGATATCAGTAAACCATTGATGAAAAGAGTGGATGGTGATAAAAACATAGGGAAAGAATCGTCAGGAATCATTTAATTTATTGATTTTTGATGGGAATACTATTTTATGAAAAAGTTTAAACAGGCGACAAAAATTGATGGAAGATCATGGATGGGCTATCCGATTGCCCTGGTAACCACTGCTGCGATCAGTGCGATATGCTACCCTTTTACTGAATCGATTGGTTATCAAACCGTAGGGTTTGTTTTTCTGATGTCAATATCGGTGTTGTCGGTTTTCATTGAACGGGGTCCGGTTGTGTTTGCGGCCCTCCTGAACCTCATGGTATGGAACTTTTTCTTTATCCCGCCGGTGATGACTTTTCATATTACCCGGATTCATGACCTGATCGCCCTTTTCGCCTATCTGGCGGTTGCCGTGTCGAGCGGAATACTGGTCACCCGAATCCGGAAAAATCATCTGGCCCTGACCAAAGGCCAGGAGAGAATCCGGATCATCAATTCATTCCTGGGATCACTCAACAATGCAGGTTCGATCAAAGATGTAGTCGAGCGAACACAGGAGGTGATGAGGAAACAGTTCGGAGCTGAAATTATAATCTATCTGAAAGAGAAGGTTGGCTCGGGATTGTCACGGAAAGCATTTGGGAACAACTTGTTGTTTAGCAAAGTAGAGTTTGATATGGCTCTGCCGGTATTTCAGAATAAACCGGTTGTGCTTTCGGGTTTGCAGTATTATCCCTTGACGGTTCAGCGCCGGAATATCGGGGTGATAGGAGTGCAATTCAGCGAATTGAGGCATCAGGACGAGGATACGTTGTTGCTTGTCAAGTCCATAGTGGCGCAATTAACCCCGGCTCTCGACCGGGAGATCAATATCGATATTGCCAAGGAAAAGGAGATCTCGATGGAGTCTCAGAAGTTGTTTCAGACAGTTCTGAATAGTGTGTCACATGAACTGCGTACCCCAATTTCCATTATTTCTGCTGCTGTTTCGACGCTGGATGACGAAAATACTGCAGCCAATCCTTCCATTAGAAAACAGGTGTGCGGAGAACTGAATTCGGCTGCGCAAAGATTGAATATCCTGGTGGAGAATATCCTGGATATGTCGAAGATTGATTCGGGATACCTACATCTTAACCTGAAACTCTGTGATATTGCAGATCTGGTCGGTATGGCAGTTAACGAGATCCAGTCGGAGGGTAACACACGGAAGATCAATGTCAATATTACCGAATATCTTCCGACGGTGATGGTTGACGTACACTGGTTCAAACAGGCGCTGATCAACATTCTGCACAACGCGATCCAATATACACCGGCCGACAGTGAAATTACGATGGAGGCCTATTGCGATTCGAATGAACTGGTAGTGCTTGAAATCAGTGATAATTGTCCGGGAGTTCCTGTCGAATCCATCGGTAAGCTTTTTGAAAAATTCTACCGGGTTCCGGGTTCGAAAAGCGGAGGGATCGGTTTGGGGCTGACCATTGTGAAAGCCATTATCGATGCTCATAACGGTGTTATTTTTGCCGAGAATAAGGAAAGCAAAGGTTTGTCAGTAACTATAAAAATTGCGAGCCAACCCAATGAATGATCCGGGTAAAGGATATAAAATCCTGATTATTGACGATGAAATCCAGATACGCAGACTTTTGCGAATATCGCTGGAGGCCAATCAATATAAGGTTTTTGATGCAGGAGCAGGAAAAGAAGGATTGATTTCGGCTGCCATGAACCATCCTGACGTAGTTGTACTGGATCTTGGTTTGCCTGGTGAAGATGGGCTCCTGATTCTGAAAAACCTCCGGGAATGGTCAAGGGTGCCTGTTATCGTACTTACCGTGGTGGACTCCGAGCCGGTA
>JAQWAJ010000105.1 GCA_028707745.1 Bacteroidales bacterium
TTCAGGCGATGCCTGGTTGTTCAGAAAATCATTACCAAACACTTCCAGATAGAGTTTCTGCCAAACCTCTGCCGTCCAGGTTTGATAATGAACGCCATTGGTTACATATCCGATATGAAGCTCTTCAGGGAAATAAGCTTTCCACAGATTGACGAACATATCTCTGGTAACATCCCGGTGGAGTTCGCTAACCGCATTAATCTCCTGAGATAAACGAGCGGCCAGATGCGACATGGAAAATCTTTCCTGAGGATTGAGCTTGTCGATTTTTCCTAACCCGATAAAATCCAACCATGAAATACTGAAGCGTTCCGGATAATGCCCCATGTAAGTCCGGACCATGTTTTCGGAGAACGTATCATGACCGGCCGGCACAGGTGTGTGAGTGGTAAAGAGTGTTGATCCCCTGACAATCTCCATGGATTCTTCAAAGGTGAACTTTTTGATTGTCATGAGCCGGTGAATGCGCTCCAGCCCAATAAAGGCAGCGTGGCCTTCATTACAATGAAAAATATTCGGGGTAATACCCAGTGTGCTCAGCATTCTGATGCCACCTAACCCGAGTATCATCTCCTGTTTGAGTCGATTTTCCTCATCGCCTCCATACAGATGATAGGTTATTGCCCGGTCATCCGGCTGATTGGCCTCAAAATCGGTATCCATCAGGTAAAGAGGGATTCTGCCGATCATGGCTTTCCACAATCTGACGTGAAGCAGCCGGCCCGGTAAACCAATCGGAACCTGAATCCACTGACCTTCATCATCAAAGACAGGTTCTACCGGAAGATCCGAGAACTGTTCCATCTGGTCATCTGATACCTGATCACCATTGATGGTAAGCACTTGCCTGAAATATCCATAACGGTACAATAGCCCGAATCCTATCATAGGGATATTCCTGTCACTCGCTTCTTTCAGATAATCTCCGGCCAGAATGCCAAGGCCACCCGAATAGATTTTCAAGCTTGAGTGAAAACCATACTCCATGCTGAAATAAGCAATCATCGGGCCGGGGCATTCATTGACCTGGCTTATGTATTTCCTGAATTTGGCGTAAACTTCCTGATACGACCGGTTAAAATCCACATCCCGTTCAAGTTCCGTCATCCGGCTCAGCGGTATGTGCCTCATCAGGGCAATCGGATTGTGTTCAACCTGCTCCCATACCTCAGGATCAATCGACCGGAAAAGATTTTCCGCCTCATAGTCCCAGGTCCACCATAAATTCTTCGATATGGCTTCCAGTCCCCCGAGCTTCTCCGGAAAGAAAGACTCCACAGTCACCCGGTTCCAGATAGGTTCATTGGTTTTCTGTATCTCGACTCCCACACCCGGAGCCCCATTATCCTCATGTAATTCGGGTTCAGGCCTGTCAACAAAAACCACGTCTGACAGTGCATATTGATAGGCCAGTAAATAGAAGCTCACCAAATCTTTCCAAACAGCCTTTTTTGACATCTCGATGGCAGAATCGAATACCTCATTTCGCTCTTTATCAGACAATCCGGAAAATGATAAAATTGCTTCACTGATCCAATTAATCAGGCTTTCATCTGTTTTATTCTTTCGGGGAGCGACAGCTACGGGAAGATCTGGTTTGTTTGTTTTAAACTCCGACATCCATAAACCAAAGCCTGCCAGATCGGTAGTCAGTGTAGGCACTCCGGATGCGATACTTTCCAAAGGCGTATATCCCCATGGTTCATAATAGGATGGAAAAGCCGTATAATCCAATCCGGCAAGCATTTCATAATAAGTCAGGTTGACAATTCCATCCTTACCATCCAGATAACAGGGGATGAAAATCACCTTAACCTTATTCTTAAAATCATTGTTGAGCCCGGTTTCATTAAGCAGCCGGATGACCGGATCGGAGTCGGCATCATGCAGATTATGAGTCAGGTACCTGCTACCACTCAAATCCGCACACGCTCCGTTCAACCTTTGACTGACACTATGGCGAGGCCCATAATTATTGGCCGGTACCATGATCAGGCCAATAATCTCCTTAGTCAGGCCCTCCTCCTTATTCAGCC
Organism: Bacteroidales bacterium; assembly: GCA_028707745.1. GTDB lineage: Bacteria > Bacteroidota > Bacteroidia > Bacteroidales > UBA12481 > UBA12481. The sequence continues at coordinate 2,037 of JAQWAJ010000105.1, forward strand.
GGGCAAGGGACTTTATAAAAATATCGATTCCCTTGTTTCTGAATTCATACCGTCCGCTGGTACCGATAGCAAGAAAATCCTCCGATAGTTCATAGCCCAAAACAGCCTGGGCAATTTTGCGAATGGACTGTCGGACAGATACCCTTAGTTCCTTCAGTTTTTTCGGCACAGCGATCAAGCTGGGGTTAAACCCGTTTGGAGTAATGATGCCTGGCTTCCTCCCGAGCAATTGGGTGCACTCCTCAGCAGTTATTTCACTCACCGTTGTAAACTGGTCGCAATTTACGGCTGCCAGTTTCTCCAGGGAATGTTTGGCTGTAACATTCAGCCGCATGGCCATTTCATCGCCCGAATACTCTGAAAGTTTTTCATACAAAGGCAATCCGTTACCGGCAATTGAACGTCCGACCGTTGTGGCATGTGTCGTGAAAACAGTGGCTATGTAAGGAGCCTCCTTTTCAAGATAGAGGATACCCATCCCGGTCATCCATTCATGGAAATTGGCCACAACCTGTTTATAACGATAGTATTCCGAAAAACTCCGGATCAGCATCCCGGCTGCTTGTCCAAACAGAGAAGCCTCGATATAATCCCAGCCCCCGGATATCGAATCCAACCGGTAATCTTCCCATGCTTTACTGAAAATCGCATCCTTCATAGGGATCAGCGGGGTAAAATCAATCATGATTACCTGCGGCTGTCCAGGAATATTCCACCTGCCGGTTCTGAACTTCAGTCCTGCTGAAAATGCGTGCTCCTTCCAACCAAGAAAGAGCGTATTATCTTCAATAAAATCAGGATTATCGTGATCTTCGCGCCAAATATCCGGGCCGATAAACAAATAGCGTTCCCCATATCGCGCTAAAATCTCCTCACATTTGGAAGTCAAAACGGTGTAAATCCCCCCAACCTTGTTGCAAACCTCCCAGCTGACTTCAATAAGTATCTCAGGGCTATTTTGATTATCATTTTCCATCATAAAACTCCATCCATATTTAGGGCAAAGAAACTAAATCTTCCCCGTTGTACGCGTTTTGCTCTTTACGGCAATCGACTTTTTAGCATTAACCACCTTATTATCTGGCACTTTCTTAACAGCACCCCTCCGTTGCCTCAGAGCCTTCAATACTCCCTCATAATCTTTAATTGCATTTTCAAGCAAACCACCTGATAGCTCTTCAATCGATACTCCCTTATAAAAAACCCTGTTCGTCTTCTTTTCGAGCCTGATAAAAAAGTCGGAAATGACATTCATGTAATTAATAAAGGCATCGTATGGACTGTTGTAGGGATTGAAATAGTTATGCACCGACTGATCCGCAAAAAACTTTGTTGACATATAATACAGATGGTCACTGGCCTGCAGATAGGCCCAATCTTTGGTCAGGTCAGGATCATTTGCCTGAATGACCAGATTTCGCAACGACCTGATTTTGTTCAGCGCCTCCTTCTGCATTTCGTTTCCATTCCAGGCACTTAGATCCCTCTCTTCGTCAGCCCAGGAGCTTGGATAAGGGACAGACAACGGACCGACTGAATGGTGCTTTTCCGAAATTTCAGATGGAAAAGCAAATCCAATATCCGGATCCTTAACTATCTGTCCAACCAGATGTTCCAGAAATTGATGGATACCCGATTCAACCGGCTGATGTTCGCCAAAGGTCTCATAGTCCATAAAAAGATTTATGAAGTCCTCATCATCAGGAGTTGACTTAAGCCAGCTAAGGTAAGTTTCTGCCTTCAACGGCCATTCCGACCATGACTTGTTTGAAAAGCGGAAGGCAATATCATCACTGAGCTTGTAATTTCTCAGCAGCACTTTCAAACGAGGGTCGATGACATTGTAATAAACGAAATTCGGGCTCTTCCAACCCAAAACATGCCTGGCACCTTCGGCAAGCATGGTGCGGTATCCCATTTTGGCAACCTGCTCTCCGATAGAATCGGAATAAACCAATTCGGTGTTACGAAATACAGTCGGAGTTTTACCGAATAACGATTCGATTTTTTCCCGGTGAAGTTTTACCTGAGAGGTGAATTCCTCCGGATCGCCAAGAGAACAGAGTGAATGAGAATAGGTTTCAGACAAAAACTCAACCTGACCGGTGGAAGCCAGTTTTTTAAAACTCTCAATGACCTCCGGCGAATACAGCTCCAATTGTTCCAGCAAGAGGCCTGTTAAACTGAACGACACTTTAAATTGTCCCTTGTGTTTTGTCAACAGATTGTATAACAAGTCATTGGTAGGTAAATAACATCTGTTGGCAACCTTTTTCAGGATATGTTTATTCAGGTAATCATCATAATAGTAATGATCACTGCCCACATCGAAAAAACGGTATCGTTTCAATCGGAATGGTTGATGTACCTCAAAATAGAAACAAATATTTTTCATAGCATGGTATTGCTTGGATATAACAGATTGGTATAATGATTCTTTATCTGGAAGGCAGCATTCTCCCATTTCAGGTTATTCACCTCATCGCGGCCATATCTGCGGAACATCAACGGCAGAGCTTCATAAGTGACCAGTCCGTAAATGGCATCTGCCATGGCATCAACGTCCCAAAAATCAATTTTTATGGCATGTTTGAGCACCTCCGACACGCCTGACTGCTTCGAGATGATGACCGGAACATTTGATCTCATGGCTTCCAGAGGGCTGATTCCGAAAGGCTCTGATACAGATGGCATTACATATACATCACTGATGGCAAACATGTGATCGACATCCTGCCCCTTCAGAAAATCGGTAAAATGGAACTTTTCCGTGATTCCGAGTCGTGCGGCATACCGAATCATTTTCCGCAGCAGATCACCACTTCCGGCCATTACAAAACGTACATTTTTAGTGCTTTTAAGCACCTTATGGGCAGCTTCCATAAAGTATTCAGGGCCTTTCTGGTAGGTAATGCGACCCAGAAAAGTTACCACCTTTTCATCCACATGCTTAACATACAGGCCATGGCAGTCATCTTTTCCCGGTTCAACGGCATTATAAACGGTCACTACTTTATCCGGGTTTATTCCATATCTGCTGATTACGATATTCCGGGTCAGATTACTGACAGTAATGACCAGGTCGGCCTCCTCCATCCCGGATTTTTCGATATCATAAACCACTGTATTATAATTTTCTCCCGAGCGGTCAAATTCAGTTGCGTGAACATGAACCACCAGGGGCTTTCCCGAAATTCTTTTGGCAGCAATCCCTGCCGGATAGGTCAGCCAGTCGTGGGCATGAATAACATCAAAGCTCTGTTCATGTGCTATCTCTGATGCTACCAAAGCATAGTTCGATACTTCCTGCATCAGGTCAGATCCGTATTTCCCCGAAAAATCGAGTGTACCCACTACTTCCGAAGATACTGAAGAGTTCGCTTCCTGACCAATATCGATATCCTTAATTGTCAGTGTGTTACTTTGCAGATGTTCATGCGTTTGCTTCTGAAATTCTTCAGGCGATAAATAGGGTATCAGGTTGGAGCCGACTTCGATATAGGTTATTTCATAGGGATAGCTTTCTTTGGTTTGTTCCTGAGTGCCGGGAATGCCTTTGGTGAAGGAAAAGGTTCGTCTTTTGATCGGCACCTGTGAGGCGCCGATCAGTTTAACCGACGACTGGTCCTCATCTCCATAGGATTTTGGTACCACAAAAATGACATCAACCTGATTATAGGCGAGACCGCGGGTCATGCCATAGCAGGCTGTTCCTAACCCTCCGCTGATATGGGGAGGAAACTCCCAACCAAACATTAATACACGCATAAGTTTAGTATTTCTTCAGCAAATACATGATTCTCAAAACTTCGGCAACACTAGCCGCAGATGATATTGCGCCGCAGGGAGTGTGTGGAGGATTGCCATCATACACTTCAGAGATGGTTCCCAATCCATGCTCGAACATGTCTTCCTCAAAATTGTGAACCAGTGCATTGATGAATGCTTTGCAGGATGAACCGTACAGGTTGAGCCATCCTTCAGCAAACTGGCCCAGCAGCCATGGTCGTACGGTTCCCTGGTGATAAGCCAGGTCGCGGGTTGCATGGTCGCCTTCGTAGCTGGTTTTAAAATCTTCATGCCGGGGGGATAGTGTTCGCAATCCCTTGGGCGTTAACAGTTCAGATTGTACAATTTCGAATATTGCAGCTTTTTGCTCATCCTGTAACGGAGAAAATGGTAGAGATGCAGCCATTACCTGGTTAGGTCTGACATCCCAGTTGGCCACTCCGTCAAACACATAATCGGCAAGGTATCCCTTTTCATCGTTCCAGAATGTTTCGTTAAAACTTTGCTCAATTTTCACCGGCCACTCTTTCCATCGATCGGTGAAGGCGGAATCCCCGGCTTCTTGAGCAGCTTGCAGGGCAAAGCAGATGGCATTAAACCACAGCGCATTG